>JAQVKJ010000061.1 GCA_028694715.1 Weeksellaceae bacterium
TTCATGTGCAATTTCTGCAATCGCTCTTACATTCAGCAGATCGAGTTTCGGATTGCCCAAAGTTTCAGCAAAAATCGCTCTTGTGTTTTCACGAATCGAAGCCCTCAATGCTTTTAGATTATCCGGATCGACAAAACTGGTTTCGATTCCGAATCTCGGCAAGGTCACGCTGAGCAGATTGTAGGTTCCTCCGTACAGACTGTTAGAAGAAACGATGTGGTCGCCGGCTCTCAAAAGTGTCAGCAGAGTTGTTGAAACCGCAGAGGCATCCGATGCCGTGGCAACTGCACCGATACCGCCTTCAAGTGCAGCAAGTCGCTGTTCAAGTACATCAGTCGTCGGATTGTTGAGCCGGGTGTAGATATAACCCGGAATTGAAAGGCCAAAAACACCTGCGGCATGATCTGCATTATCAAACACATAAGAAACGGTTTGATAGATTGGAACAGCTCTGCTTCCAGCTGTTGCTTTGACATCGTGGCCCGAATGAAGGGCACTGGTTGAAAATTTTAAATTACTCATTGTTTAAAGATTTTAGAATTGTTAAAAGTTTGATATAAAAAAAGTCCCTCCGGTTTTTGCCGAAAGGACTTCAAGTTTTGCTGTTTATTTGTTTTTTCACAGACTCATTCACTTGCTGACTTTGGGCAAAGTTCGGGCGGGCGCATACACATACACATCATCATTTTGCCGGTTTTACAAGTTTTGAAAGTCATTTTTTCTTTCTGTTTTTATATTTTTTTTATCCGTAAAAAAAAGCCCCTGCGTCGGCAGGGGCTTTCTGTATAACATCTGATTCTTCAATTTAAACCAAAAGCAACCCCTGCGCGTTTCCGCACATCATCAGCTGCATTTTGTTAAATTTTGAATTCATTTTTTTGTTTTGAATGGACAAAGGTTGAAAATAAATTTTTGAATTTGCAAATTTATTTTTTGAATGTATTGAATTTTTTGATTTTAGAGATTGAATAATTATGGGTTCTTTGCTGTTTAATTTTAATAAATCTTAAAGAAAATTGAATGAGCTAATTAAGCTGAAAGTAGCACGGGAAACGGGCTCGAACCCGCAAGGAGGCTGAAGCACTACCAATTGAGCTATTCCCGCTTTTGAGACTGTAAATAAGATTCTAAAACTGAATTGTCCAATAATTTTTTTAGGTTTTTAGAGTTATTAAATAAAAAGGACAAAACGCTCCAAATCCATTTTCTAATCCTTACTTTTGTAAGACAAAATATCAGTTAACATGAAACATAAGCCGGTTGAAGGTTTTTCCAAAATGTCGAAACAAGGAAAAATAGAATGGTTGGTCAATGAGTATCTGAACGGTTCAGAGAAAGCCATGCAAACCCTTACCCAGTATTGGAATGATGACGAGGAGCTTCAAAAGCTTCACGACGAGTTTTCTGAAAATACATTGTCCAATTTTTATATGCCATTGGGCTTTGCTCCCAATTTTCTGATTGATGACCAACTTCACTGTCTTCCAATGGCGATTGAAGAGAGTTCGGTAGTGGCAGCAGCTTCAAAGGCAGCCAAATTTTGGTTGGACAAAGGCGGTTTCAAAACCCGTGTGCTATCAAAGACCAAATTGGGGCATGTACATTTCATGTTTGAAGGGGACAAAGAAAAACTGAGCAGGTTTTTTGTAGATTCTCTACTGCCCATATTGCACAGCGATACCAAACAAATCACAAAAAACATGCAGGCACGAGGCGGAGGAATTCTCGACATCAAACTGGTTGACAAATCTGATGAAATAGACGCATATTATCAATTGCATGCCGAATTTGACACAGTAGATTCCATGGGCGCCAACTTCATCAATTCATGTCTGGAGCAGTTTGCAAACACACTGAAATCCGAAATGGAAAACAGCGAAATGTTCACCGAGGCAGAAAAAGATTCGCTGCAGATTGTGATGTGTATTTTGTCCAATTATACACCCGAATGCTTGGTCAGAGCCGAAGTGAGTTGCCCAGTGGAAATGCTTTCTGACAAGGGCATCAGTGCGCAGGAGTTTGTTGAGAAATTTTCGAGAGCTGTTAAAATTGCAGAAGTTGAACCTTATCGTGCCGCCACCCACAACAAGGGCATCATGAACGGAGTGGATGCTGTGGTCATTGCCACCGGCAATGATTTCAGAGCAGTAGAAGCTTGTGCGCATGTCTTTGCGTCCAGAAATGGTAAATACACAAGTCTTACCCATTGTGAAGTCAAAGACGGACAATTTCATTTTTGGCTTGATTTACCGGTTTCACTTGGCACAGTGGGCGGTCTGACTTCTCTTCATCCTTTGGTAAAAATCGCATTGGAAGTATTGGGAAATCCGAATGCTGAAAGACTAATGGAAATTACCGCTGTTGCAGGTCTGGCACAAAATTTTGCTGCAATTCGCTCGTTGGTGACCACCGGCATACAAAAAGGACACATGAAAATGCACCTGCTCAATATACTGAACCAATTGGAAGCCACTGAAGAAGAAAAACAACATTTCGTGAGTTATTTCAAAGACAAAACCGTTTCACATCATGCAGTTATCGGTGAGTTTTGTCGTTTGAGAGGTGTAGACAACCTTGAAGAACTCAAAAGGAAGTAAAACCATTTGAACTTTATTCCACGCATTGCGAATGATAGTTTTTACTGTCCATGGAATTTTTTTTCTGTTTTCTGAAATTTAATTGTAAATTGCCCTTCCAATTGCCTTATGATTCATTACCAATTTGATTTGATTCTGGCAGTTGTATTGTTTATTTAATTCAAAAAACTTAACTATGACAGGACTTATTTTATTGGCCGGAGTACTTATTTTGGGAGGATTGTTGGTAGGAATTTTCAACAAATTCGCAAAAAACCGGAATGTGGTCAAAGACGCTTGGGCAAACATTGACGTAGCACTCAAAAAACGACATGATTTGATTCCCAATTTGGTAAATACGGTCAAAGGTTATGCGGCACACGAAAAAGATACTTTGACGCAAGTTATTGAAGCCCGTAATTCAGCGATGGCTGTACCAAAAGATGACATCAGCGGGCAAATCAAAGCTGAAAACGCTCTTCAACAAACACTGAGAAGCCTTTTTGCCATAGCTGAAGCATATCCTGACCTGAAAGCAGATGCCTCTTTTCTGAACCTCCAAACACAGTTGTCTGAAATTGAAGAAAATTTAGAAAGGGCCAGAAGGTATTACAACAGTACCGTCAGAGAAAACAATACCTACGGAGAAACTTTTCCGGCTGTTTTGTTTGCAGGCATGTTCAAATACCAACGATTTGATTATTTTGAAATTGACGCCGGCGAAAAAGAGAACATAACAGTTGACTTCTCCTAATCATGGATTTTTTGCTAAGCTCCAGTCTTGACACTCAAAAGACAAACAGTTGATTGTACACTATAAACTTTTTAAACCACCGAGAATCATTATGCTTCTCAGTTGAGAATGATTGAATAAATGACTGAAAAATGAAAAAACTGATCTTCACCATTGTATTTCTATTTTCGGTTGGATTTTGTTTTGCACAGGGATTTGTGGTTAAAAAATTCGCAGCTGATATTGAAATCAACCAAGACGGCTGGTTTGACATCACTGAAACATACGATGTTGTCTTTACAGAGTACAAACACGGATTGTTAAGAAACATCATTACCCAATACAATTTAGACGGAGAAAATCACAAAATATACATCAGCGAGCTGAAAGTCCCGGGGCACAAATTCACTTCTACACCTACATTGCTTGAAAAATACACCGGTAGAATCGAACTCAAAATTGGCGACAAAAACAAAACCATCATTGGTCCGCAGCAGTATATCATCAGCTACAGGGTCAAAAATGCTTTTCTGTTCGATGAGCAGGAAGCCATGTTTTACTGGAATCTGAAACCCGATGGTTGGTATGCCGATTTTGAAAATGTAGAAATCAGCATCAAAGCACCTGATGCTGCAAATCTTTCTGCTGAGAATTCGTTTATTTATTCGGGATTCTATGGCAATACCCAAGTCTCCGAAGATTTTGATAACACTTTTTCGGGCCATACTTTTACGGCCAAAAGCAAGCCGGGCATCATATTCAGAGGTTCAGAGAACATTACCGCTCTGATTAAGCTGCCCAAAGACTTGATTGCACAACACGACTATTCTCCGTCTCTGTTCGCCAAGTACGGATGGTTGGGGATTCTGGGTCTAATCGGATTTTTCTTTTGGCATACTTGGAAGAAGTTTGGACAGGACGACAAGGTGATTTCTGCCACAAGTTATTATCCTCCTGAAAACATTGACCCGGGTATGGCTGGATACTTAATCAACGACCGTGAAGATTCCTCAGATTTAATTTCCTTCATCCCCAAATGGGGACACGAAGGCATCATAAGACTTGAGGAAATTCCAAAAAAAGGCATTTTCAGCAAAGCTGACACCAGAATTTATAAACTCAAAAACTTACCCGAAGGCAGACCAAATTATGAACGAACGATTTTCAACGGCTTATTTTCACATTCGAGCCTCAGCGGAAAGAACATTGCACAGTTCATCAAAGAGGTACAAGAATCCATCACAGGCACTGTAGATGAAACAACAGAAAACACTGATTCCCACTTGGGTTCAGTGTTGGTCAGCAGTCTCACAAATTCATTTTATGTAACCATGAACAAGGCCAAAGGACAGCTCAAAAAACAAGCTCAGGTTTATTATGAAGCCAAATCAAACCGCATCATGAAAATGAGTTATGTGTTTTCATTTCTCGGTTTGTTTTTGGTCAGTGGCATATTTCTATTATTGTTCAATCTCGTCGCTGCATTGGTAAGTAGTTTATTCTTTATTTTTCTAATCATTATGTCAGGATACATGAAAAAGAAAAACAAAAAAGGCAGTGCGATACTCTCCGAATTAAAAGGATTCAGACAATTCATCAAGCTTGCCGAAACAAACCGCATCAAGACCTTGATTGAAACTGACCCTGATTATTTTGAAAAAACAATGAGCTATGCGCTTGCCTTTGGTTTGCTGAGACAATGGTCAAGCAAATTTTCTGCATTGGACATTCCACCACCACAGTGGTACAGTAGCCCAAACACACTGGGAGTTATGAGTATGAGCAATTTCACGAATTCGTTTAGCAGTGCGATGGCTTCCACACAATCAGCCATGATCAGTACTCCTTCGAGCAGCGGAAGCGGCGGAGGCGGTTCATCAGGCGGCGGATTTGGCGGGGGTGGCGGCGGAAGCTGGTAACCAAATCAGAAATTAAAATTACTAAAACAAAATACCATGAGAAAAAACAAACTGCTCAATCAGCTGATGGCGACGCTGAACACAGAGGTGAAGGCACATCGTCAGGAAAATCCGAAACTCTACAGTCGAAGAAAATTTTTGACCGAATCCTCATTGGGCGCAGCCGGGCTGGCGATTGCACTGAGTACGCCTTCAATTTTTGCTGCCTGCAAATCAGAAAAGAAGGACAGTGAAAAAGATCCGGAAATGCTCGATATCGCAATTTTGGGCGCAGGAATTTCAGGTCTGAACTGTGCAAACCATTTGATCGGTTCGGGTTTGAATTTCAGAATATTCGAAGGCAGCCATCGTTTGGGCGGGCGAATCCTTACACATTACAACGATGCGATGCAGCTGGGAATCTTCCCCGAATTTGGAGGCGATTTTATCGATTCAGATCATGAAGATATGATTTCACTGGCAAAAGAATTCAATTTGGAACTGATCGATCTGATCGATGAACAGGAAAAAAACGGATGGATCAAAGACATTTATTTCTTTGACAACCGAAAAATCAGCGAGGAAGAAATCATCAATGAATTTAAAAAAATCGCACCCAAAATCGCAGCTGACAAAGCTTCGCTCGGTGAGGATTATGACACCGATGATGCGGTGATTCTCGACAATCTGCCGCTTTCAGATTACATCAAATCGCTTGAATGTGCGGAATGGCTGAAAGAATTGTTTGTAGCTGCTTTTGTGGCAGAATACGGTCTGGATTGTGAACAACAGTCAACCATCAATTTGCTCGATATGATTGAAACAGAAACTGACGATGGATTCAGAGTTTTTGGCGAAAGTGATGAGAGATTCAGAATCAAAGGCGGGAATTCAAAAATCATCTACGGTCTGGCGAAAAAGATCGGTGAAGATAAAATTGAAACCAACCATCAGGTCAATTCGATTGTCGAGCAGGAAGATGGCAGCTATATCATCGGTTTTGAAAACGGAAAAGAAGTGAAAGCAAAAACGCTGGTGGTCACCATTCCGTTTACCATACTGAGAAAACTGAAATTAGAACTCAAAAATATATCTGCCGAAAAACAAAAATGCATCAACGAACTCGGTTACGGAAACAACACCAAACTGATACTGGGTTATGACGGTCAGCCGTGGAGAAGCGAAAAAAACAAGGCGATGGGCTATCTGTTTACAAACGATATGACCAACGGCTGGGACGGAAGTGTGAACAAAACTTTGAACAATCCTTTTGGTGCTTATGTTGCGTATTTTGGTGGTGATTTTTCCCAAAAACTCTGCGACGAATCTTTCAAAAACCCGCTTGCACCGCCCGATCATGTTTGGCGAACCGAGCTTCCGGCGGATAGAGTCAACGGATTTGTTGACGAGCTCGATAAAATTTTTACCGGATCAAAAGAGAAATTCAAAAACAAACATGTCTTTGTCAACTGGATCGAATATCCGTGGGTGAAAGCAAGTTACAGCTGTTACAAACCCGGGCAGTGGACTTCTATTGCGGGTCACGAAATCGAGCCGGTCGGCAACTGTTTTTTTGCGGGTGAACACTGCAGCGAAATGTTTCAGGGATTTATGAACGGAGCTGCCGAAACCGGCAGACGGGTTGCACAGGGAATCAAAAGTCTGGTGAAAAAAGAGGCTTAGAATTCAATTCTTCAGAAACTGAATTTCAGTCGGGTGCCTTGGCCGGGTGCAGAATCAACATCAAGACTTCCGCACAAGTCCAGAATTCGGTTTTTCATATTGTCTAAACCGTTTCCGGTTCCGATTTTTTCGGCGGGAATTCCTTTTCCGTTGTCTGAAACCGTAATTCTGAATTTATCGCCTGATTTGTCAAATTTGACTGTAATTTCAGATGCGTCCGAATGTTTAACGGCATTGTTGATTGCTTCCTGAATCAGCCGGTACAGATTGATTCCTTCAAATGCTGAGAATTTATGCGATTCTTCAATTTCTGAAGAAATATCAGTTTTGAAATCAATGTCAGAAGCAGCCGATTTTGCATTTTCAATAAAATTATTGATCCGAATCCTCAAATCCGAGAAACTGATGTTTTCTTTGCCCATTGCCCAAATCGTATCTCTGAGTTCG
>JAQVKJ010000062.1 GCA_028694715.1 Weeksellaceae bacterium
TGGTGGAAAAACCAAGTACCAACCATTTATGGCGGGTTAGATACAATGCCAATCGTTTCATCATTGTTCCAGGAGACGGAGATATTTCCAAAATTGAAATTCCTGAAATAGAAGAACTTTCTGAGGAAGAAGATTTTATCAGAAAGATGAAACACATCGGATTGACAGATGAAAGTATTCAGCTTTGGTTAAGTCTTATTAAAAAGAAAAACCCAAAACCCAATTCAACCGAATTTCATTAACTTTCGGCTTCGAAATGAATTTATGAAGTCAGCAGCCATTGCATTTTACAACACCGAAAATTTCTTTGATACCATTGACGACCCAGAAAAACTCGACAATGAATTCACAGCCCACGGAAGTCTGAAGTGGACCGAAAAAAGATACCGCAACAAAGTGTGGAAAATCAGCCATACCATCAGCCAAATCGGATGGGAAGAAACCGGGAATCCACCTTTGTTCGCCGGATTGGCAGAGATAGAAAACAAAACCGTCGTCAGAGATTTGATTCAGTCAGAGAACCTGCGCGATTATCATTATGACTTCATTCATTTTGATTCAATGGACGAAAGAGGCATTGACAACACCTTGATTTACAGAAAAGAATTTATACAAATCGTGGCCGCCGAAGCCATCAGACAAAGCTTCGTCAAAGCAGACGGTCTGGAGGATTATACACGAGATGATTTGTATATAAAATTGAAATTCAATGAAGAACTGATGAATGTTTTTGTGGTTCATTTCCCATCGAGAAGCAACAACAATGAAAAACAAGATTTCAGAAATCAAATCATGCGAAATCTCAGACTCCGCATCGATGAAATTCTGACCAATGAACCCGAATCAAAAATCATATTGATGGGTGATTTGAACGGGAACCCGGACGACCCATTTGCAAAAAAAATACTGAGAACCAGCAACAAAATCCATATGAGTGATTTTGAATTGTACAACCCCATGCTCAATTTCAAAGACAATATTGGCAGTCTGAAACACGAAAACCAATGGATCCTCTTTGACCAAATTATCTTTTCCAAATCATTTCTGAACAAAAACAATCGGCTGCAATTCAGGTCGGCGCACATTTATCAAAACGAATCCATACAAGACTGGGACAAAAAATTCAAAGGTTCACCCTTTCGTACCTTCGCAGGAACAAAATATCTTGGGGGATACAGCGACCATTTTCCGGTATATGCCATTTTAAATTATTAATTTTGCATAACCAACTATAAGTTTAAAAAATGAATATTGCAGAATTTTTGGATTCAACTTATTTGAAAACACCCCGCCAAAGCGGGGTTTCTGATTCGGAAACACTTGAAACAGTCCGAAATCTGACCAGAGAAGCCATCGAAAACAACATATACGCCATCATGGTCAGACCCGATTATGTCCGCTCTCTTAGAATGCTCATCGATGAAAACAATTCAAAACTAAAACTCGGCACCGTCATTGATTTTCCTGAGGGAATCAATTCGGTGAAAGAAAAACTCAACGAAGCACAAAGCGCACTGGCAAACGGTGCAGACGAACTTGATTTTGTCATCGACTATACCGCCTTCAAAAACGGCAAAATCGCCAAAGTCAAAGAAGAAATAGAATCCTGTTCCCAACTGGTACTCAAATCGGGAAAAGTCATCAAATGGATCATTGAAACCGCAGCATTGACAGATGCAGAAATCGTTTCAATCACCCGTCTGATTAGGGACATCACGCTCGAGAACCTCTCTGATTTTCAAGCAGAAAAAGTTTTTATAAAATCTTCAACCGGTTTCTACAACACTGCAGATGGTTCACCCAACGGTGCCAATCCCCATGTCATCGGACTGATGCTCAAAAACGCAGGGCCACTCTCTGTAAAAGCCTCGGGCGGTGTCAGGAATTATGAAGATGCAGCGCAACTAATTAAAATGGGAGTTAAACGAATCGGGACTTCTTCAGCAATGGAGATTCTGTCGGGTGGAATTAAAAAATAAACCGAAAAATAAGCAATACTTTTTTGCAGATTCCGTTTTATTCATCAAAGATTTCTATTTTTATCAAAAATTTGAAAATGATTAAATACATTCTGATTCCGTTTTTGGTGCTTGGATTCCTGACAAGCTGCTCTGACAGTGAGCTGATAACACCCGGAGACGAATACTTTCCTCCCGGAATGCTCGACGGTTCCTATACGGTCAATATCGACGGAGTATTCACAGATTTCAGTACGCAAACCACTGCCATCAACAATTCTGCTGGCAGCCAAATCAACGGAACGAACCAGACAAACGGCACGATTTCAATAATGATTCCGCAATCGCTCAGCGTGGGCACATACGACCAGTTGGACGGAGCCATGATTGCCATCAGTATGCCTGACGGCGTCTATGTCAATTCCAATTTGACCGGCCCGCTGCCGTTTATGCTCAACATTACCCAATTGTCATCCGGAAAAGTTAGTGGTTTGTTCTCAGGTCAGGTATTCAATATGGCCACCGGACAGACAAAAGAACTGAGCAACGGAAGTTTTGTGAAAATCATTATAGAATCAACGCCTGGTGGCGATGCCATACTGAAAGCAAATTTTGACGGTCAGACGATTGATTTCAGCAGCAATGCAAAAGCAGAAGGCATTGTTTCGGCCGCATTGATATCAGGGACAAACCCCATTGAAAATCAAGAACTTTCCATCACAATACCCGGCGGAATTTCAGTGAATACATATACTGAAGAAGATGAAGTAGAGATAAAAGTGAATCTCGGTACTTCAGGAAATCCAGCCGATAATTATTCGAATTTCAATCCTACCGACGGTACTTATTTGCCCGTTACACTAAAAATCACAGGAATCAGTGAGGGTGAAAACGGAATGGTAACAGGTACTTTCAGCGGCTCCATTGCAAAATATGTGAACGGAGTGCCCACCAATACCGTACAAATTACAGGCGGTCAAATCAAAGTGCCCATTGTCACACCCTAAGAAAAAAATTGAAAATAAATAACAAAAGCCGTCTCATTGGGACGGCTTTTTTGGTTCGTTGTTGTCGGATTTCTTATTCCCTCTGATCATTTTGAATACATAAATGACTGCAACTACAAAGACGATTGCTGTTGTGAAAATATACTGTGTCACCGGATTGAACATATTGACTAATTTTCTGTTTTGTCTGAAAAATACAATTTTTGAATCTCATAAAGATTCATCATCACCTTGTCTTCGCCGTTGATGTATGCAATGATAAGTTGCTGACGCGGCTTGTCGAGCGTCGCCAAACATTCAAACCCTTCTTGGTCAATCATATAATAGGTAGTAATCATTTCCAGTTCATCAAAAGTTGAATCAGTGATGTTGTATTTGAGCAATTCATCACTCTCAGAAGATTTTTGAGTAAGCAGCGTCGCTGCCTCGTCTATCCCAAAAAACATCCAACTTTTCTCAACTGACAATACAACCGGTTCATCCTTTTCTTCATCAAAATAAATGTGCTGATGTGAATCGGTTTCAATGATGAGTGTCCTTTGTGCCGCAACCGAAAGAGCGATTAAAAACAGCAAAAGGAAAAAGAATCTGGTTCTCAAAATATTGAAATTTTATTGTTTCTGTAATTTATTGAGCATCTGAGTCAAATCTGATGGAAGCCATCTCGTATCTGTTCAACTCCACACGGTCGTTGGCATCATATGAAATCACCAATAACATGCTTGTTTCGTTGATAATCACCACAGGTTCCATACCTGCTTCGTCCATCAGGTACAGCGTCAATACGCCGCTTTCCTCATCAAAATTATAGTCTTTGATTCCATAACTTTTGAAATTCCCATTGGAATCAAGGCTAAAAAACCCCGAAAAATCATCAAAAAGACTGAAAGTAAATTCCGCTTCCACTTTGCTGAGCGACACCAATTCATCATTGGCTTCATCATAATACATATGCTCATTTGAAATTCCGTCAAAAAACATCATTCTCTGAGATTTTCCAACCACACAGAACAACATCATTATGATGAGCAAACCGATTTTAATTCTCATGGATTTCTATGTTAATCATCGGATAAATATAAATAAATTAATGTCATACGCTAAAAAATTCTTGCACAGTTCGAACCATGTTGCAAGATTCTGAAATATTACAAAAGGGAGTTGTGCTTGAATGCAAGCCTTTGGTATTCATCATAAAGTCATCAGTCAATCTTATCAAACCCGGTGTAATCTCTTAGCTTTTCAGGAATCAGAATACTTCCGTCGGGCTGCTGGTGATTTTCCAGCAAAGCTGCCAAAATTCTGGGCAATGCCAGTGCACTTCCGTTCAGTGTGTGGCACAATTCGTTTTTGCCATCTCGTTTTACTCTCAGTTTCAATCGATTGGCTTGAAAGGTCTCGAAATTTGATACCGAGCTGACTTCCAACCATTTTTCTTGGGCCGCCGAAAAAACTTCAAAATCGTAAGTGAGTGAGGAAGTGAATCCCATGTCTCCGCCACAAAGTCTGAGGATCCTGAACGGGAGTTCCAAATCCCTCAACAATCCTTTGACATGATTCACCATTTCATCCAATGCTGCATAAGAATTTTCCGGTTTTTCGACCCTTACAATTTCCACTTTTTCAAACTGATGCAAACGATTCAGTCCGCGCACATCCTTTCCGTAACTTCCTGCTTCTCTGCGGAAACAGGGTGAATAAGCGGTCATTTTCTTTGGCAAATCAGATTCGTTCAGCAATTCATTTCTGAACAAATTGGTCACGGGCACTTCTGAAGTCGGAATCAGATACAAATCATCTTCATTGACATAATACATCTGGCCTTCTTTGTCGGGCAGCTGTCCGGTTCCGTAGCCCGAAGCCTCATTCACCACAAAAGGCGGAATAATTTCGGTGTAGCCGGCTGCCGTATTTTTGTCCAGAAAATACTGAATCAATGCCCTCTGCAATTTGGCGCCTTTGCCTATATAAACCGGGAAACCGGCTCCAGTAACTTTCACCCCCAATTCAAAATCAATCAGATTCATTTTTTTGGCCAAATCCCAATGGGGGAGCATATCGGTTTTGGGAGTAGCGTCTCCTTCTGTAAAAACCACTTCGTTGTCCTCTGCACCAAACCCTTGCACCACACTGCTATGTGGAATATTGGGAATTTGATAGAGTAGATTGATCAGACCCTCTTCATACGAGGACAACAAATCCTGAAATTCTTTGATTTGAGATTTTTGTGTGGCAGATTTTTCTTTCAATAGATTGGCTTCATCGGCTTTGCCTTGTTTAAAAAGCTGTCCGATTTCTTTGGATAATTGATTGGATTCGGCCAGTAAGTTGTCCAGTTCAAACTGGGTTTTACGACGAAGTTCGTCAATGTTCAATACTTCATCGATTAATCCCAATTGTTTGAAATTTCTTTTTTTCAAACCTTCGATGACCCTTTCTTTGTTTTCCTGAATTGCTGATACAACTAACATTGTCAAAAAATTTTGACAAAGTTAAAGCTTAAAATTCATTCAAGGCAATGAAACTTTTCTAAAATCTATTAAGGTTTTAATTCAAATCAGGCCGTGTCGGTCGCACCTCGATTTTGCTCGGCAATGTCCTTGGATTCATTTCCAACAAATCCAAAACCAAGTGTCCGATGTCTTCGGGTTGAATTTTCCAACCGTCTTTTTCGTTGGGTACATGGTTGTTGAAATAAGTGGCCACCGACCCGGGCATGATGGTTGAAACCTTGATGTTGTGTTTTCTCAAATCCAACATGGCTGCTTGTGTGAAACCGACCACACCGAATTTGCTCGCATTGTAGCCAGCTCCTTTTTCGAAGAAATTCGTACCGGCCAAACTCGCCAATGTTATGTAATAACCTTCCGTCTGTTTCAAGGCTTCTACACTGGCTTTCAGTGTATGAAAAACGCCGTACAGATTGGTTTTCATCATCTTGTCCCAATCCTCAACGGACAAATTGTCCACACTTTCAAAAATCCCGACACCTGCGTTGGCAAGTACCACATCGAGCTGACCGAAATGAGCCAAGATTTTATCTACCGCAGTCTTTTCGTCTTCAAAATTTCCAACATCAGAAACCAATCCCAAAACCCTTGATTCATCGCCCAGAGTGCGAGCTGCATTTTCAATATCTTCAGCCTTTCGTCCACTGATGGCGACCTTCATACCTGCTTTGAGTAGAATTTTTGCAGTTCCGTACCCGATGCCTTTGCTTCCGCCAGTGATGTAAACCACTTTGTCTTTTAAATCCATCATCATTTAGTTTATAAAATCATAAAAATCACTTCTTCTTACCTTTCTTGAAAATACTCCCAATGCCTTTGCTGATGGTTTCAATGGTTTCTACGCCTTTGTTCATCGGTGCGGTAGAGAAATCCTCATAATTATCCATGTTGGGAACACCTTCATGGACTTGTGGGTAAATCACTATCAAACTGTTTTTCGGGAAATATTTTTCGAATTTCCCGGGTGCTTTTTCGAGTGAAGAAATATAGGAAACCGAGCCTCTTCTTGCAGAATTTAGAATAATCAGATCGGTGGGTTGTATGTCTTTCGAAATGATTAAGAAATCGTCCCAATCAGAAAAGGGTGTAAAATTAAGTTTACCGGGCAATTTGGATTCTTTGACGATATTCTGCATCGCATTGTAGGTTCTTTCTTCTGCATAAATCATCACCGAAGCACTGTATTCCTGGGCGGTTCTCATCACTTTTGAAACGATGAGTTTGAAACCGTTTTCTCTTTCTGCAAAAGGTGGACAGATATAAATCAGTCTTTTCTTTTCAATCAACGGTTTCACGATATGGCAGAAAACCAAAATCCGATCTACCTTGTTGATGATGGTTCCCATTTTATCACCAAAAATATAGTCGAAAATCCCGCTCTTTTCCGGCCATTTCATGATGACGATATCTGCACTGGTTTCTTTGGAAATCCGTGCAATCCCACTCGCCTGATTGTGGTCAATGGTCGTGATGGTATTGACTTTGGTCTCTGCAGCCGAACCTTGTTCGATGTATTTTTCTAATTCCTTCTTGTATTTCAACAGATTGACTTCGGCCTCTTCGTCATTGGGCACGACCGAAAGCAAAGAAATTGGATTCTCTGAGTTTTTATCTTTGACAATCAATGCAAAATCCAATAAACTTTCAACCGAAGAAAGATCAGACACCGGCAATAGTATTTGTTCACTTCGTTCTGTACGGGTTTTCAGATTTTCAACCGATAAATCTTTTTCCTCGCTCAATGCGATTTTCTTGGCTGCTTTTTCAGCTGCAAAAGAAGCTACTACACAAGTGATTAAAATCAAAATAATCGTTCCGTTCAAAATTCCATCGTCCAGG
>JAQVKJ010000063.1 GCA_028694715.1 Weeksellaceae bacterium
CGACTTCTCCTTCAACGGTAATCCCACCTTCAAACTCGAGTTTACACATCTCTCCTTCTCTGATTTTGTATGCTTCCAAATCGTTTGGTGACATGTTTTCAATCGCCATATTTATATTTTTCAATCTGCCCACTGGTGAGCCAAACCCATCTGTGTGAACATTGGTTCCATGACCGATGAGTTCCTTTTCGTGATAAGAAAGTGCTGTCGGCCCTGTTGTTTGTATATAAATAGGATTGTCATGGCTGTCAGTGATGACATTAGTAAATACACCAGAGACCTGTATGCCTGTATTGTATTCTATGGTTCCCAAATTCTTTGATTCAATCAGTTGTTTTATTCCTTCGGTACCTCCTTTTCTGAGTCCCATATTGTTGGCGAACTGTTCGAGTACAAAACTAAGGTGTGCAAAATCGGGAGTAACAAATAGCTGCGGCTGTGGTTTGGTAATGTCAAAACTGACATCAGCTGCCGAAAGATCATAGAAAATCTTCTTCACATCATCTTTCATGCAGGATTTGCTTTCTCCAATAGAGGACAAGAGTCCGGCGCCATAGATTTTCGGATTTTTCAAATCACCAATCAATCCGTATTCAACCGTCCACCAGTGTAGGTTTCTGATTTTAGACATTTCTGAGAGAGTGGTTTCAGAATTCTGTAGATCCAGCACTCGTTGTTCGGCTCTCTCTACATCTGCGGGGTCGCTGTTTCTGTCTTCTTTTTTGATAGAAAGATGGCGGATCGCTTCATACATTTCATAATCCATGGCAGACGAGATTGCCTTGCTACCAATTTCTCCGAATCTTCTCAGATATTCAGCATACTCCGGATTTGCGATGATGGGCGCATGCCCGGCTGATTCATGGATAATGTCTGGTGCCGGTGTGTATTCAATATTATCAATCTGTCTGATGTCGTGTGCAATGACAAGTACATTGTAGGCTTGAAATTCCATAAAAGCTGTTGGCGGAATGAATCCATCCACTGCCACTGCAGCCCATCCGATTTCTTTGAGTATGCGGTTCATGCCATACATGCTTGGAATTTTTTCTGTAGAAATACCTGTTTTGTGTAGTCCTTCCACATAACTACCGTGTGCAACCTTACGAAGATAATCCACATTTTTCCGCATCACATATCTCCAAACAGCCTGGTCTTGAGGCGTATAACTCTCGTAATGCTGATCATTCACAAATTGTTTCAAATGCCCGGGGAGTCTTTTTAAAACTTCATTATCTTCATATCTCATGGCTGAAATCTTTTTTTGGGATTAGCTAATTTACAATAATAATTTGAATTCTAATATTCTCTCTTCTTTAAATCCATTGGGTCAACAGAAACAAAAACCCCTTTTCACCACAGTAAAAAGGGGTTTTATACAATTAAATTGTCAATGCTAAGCTGAGACCAACAACCTGAATCCTTCTCCGTGGATGTTCACGATTTCTACATTCGGATCGTCTTTTAAATATTTTCTCAGTTTGGCGATATATACATCCATACTTCTGGATGTGAAATAATTATCATCGTGCCAGATTCTGGTCAGTGCCACTTCTCGAGGCATCAAATCATTTTTATAAACGGCCAGCATTCTGAGCAGTTCACTTTCTTTGGGAGAAAGTTTGTATGAGGTATCTCCTATGATGAGTTGTCTTAGTTTGGCGTTGAATTCGAATTTCCCGATTTTGAATTCTTCTTGTTCAAATTTTTCTTCTTCTGCTGAGTGTCTTTGTAGGACAGCTCTAATTTTGTATAGCAGTACTTCGGAATCAAAAGGTTTTGTCACATAATCGTCTGCACCTATTTTGTAACCGTTCAGTACATCTTCTCTCATGTTTTTTGCAGTAAGAAAAATCACTGGCTGGTCGTTTTTGATTTCTTTGATTTCTTTCCCGAGGGTGAAGCCGTCCTTTTTGGGCATCATCACATCGAGTATGCACAAATCAAAATCCCCGTTTTTGTATTTGTTCAGACCGTCTTCACCATCCACGGCATGAATCACATCAAAATCGTTCATCACTAGGTAATCCTTAAGCACTGACCCAAAACTCGGATCGTCCTCTACAAGCAATAGTTTCTGTTTTTCGTTCATATTCTAATTTTTTACGGGGAGTTTCACGAAGAACGCACTTCCTTTTCCTGGTTCGCTTTCAGCGTGAACCTCTCCTTTGTGCAAATCAACAATCTTTTTCACATAGGCCAACCCCAAGCCATGTCCTTTTACATTGTGAATATTTCCGGTTTCTTCGCGGTAAAACTGCTCAAAAATCTTTTTCAATACAGATTTAGCCATTCCAATACCTTTGTCTCTTATTTCAACGACAACAAAGTTGTCTTCATTATAAGTTTTCACAAAAATCTCAGGGCTTTCCTTTGAATATTTTCTTGCATTGTCCAGTATGTTATACAACGCATTTACAAGATGAAAAGCATCTCCTTCGATTATTGAATCAACCGCCTTGTATTCCTCAAAAATAGTGCCATTTGAATTTTCAACCATGAAGCGGATATTGGAAACGCTCTTTCTAATCAAGTCTTCCACACTCATTTCCTGAAGATTGATATCCAGCTGATTTCGTTCGAGTTTCGCCATCCTGAGCACCATTTCCACCTGAGTATTCATCCTTTTATTTTCTTGTTTAATCAGTTCTGCGTAATATTTTATGCGCTCACTGTCATTGATGACTTTCTCGTTTCTCAATGCATCTGAAGCAATATTGATTGTAGCAATGGGGGTTTTGAATTCATGGGTCATATTGTTGATGAAATCGGTTTTGATTTCTGACAATGAGCGTTGAAACTGCATATAATAAATGGCCAGTGAGAATACGGAAACGATAATGATAGTAAAAATAACCGTAAGCATGACTATCGGAATAATTGGTCCGAGAATCGAGAGTTGTTTGTCTGGGAAATATGCTGAAATCAGATACTGAGGTCGGTCGTTGTTGTCATAAAAAATCGGAATGGTGTATTCTTTTTCTTTGAGATTGAATCCTCCGGATGCAATGTCAGTCAGCGTGGAATCTGAGTTGAGCACTGCCAGTTGCGGATGAGACATCACACCTCTTCTTTTGAGTTGTTTATTGAATACCGAATCGAGCAATGCAAGGTTGATTCTTTTACTGATTGGCCGATTGCCTGCGTCTAATCTGGCGAGTCTTTCGATACTAAAATTTGCGTTTTTAAAATTTTCTTCATTGTCCAAGCTGAGGTTCTGAATGATGTCTGCCCCGGAATCTTTTGGGATTTTCACTGTTTTTTCTTGAGAATAAAGATTGGCTCTGATCAGGCTGTCATTGTAAGTTTCAGAAACCTGAACTACAGAGCGTTCAAGTATATATCGGGTCATGGTGATGTAGGTTACACCTGCAGAATCCTGAATCAGTTGTGAAGACATCACTTGAGGTTTGTCAACAGTGGAATCGAAGTCGCTTCTGACATCTTCAAACTTGCTATAATAATGCTGCAATTCTTTTTGATTGATTTCATCCACCGTAGCATTCAGTGATTGATAGACTCGACCGTTGAACTCTTCGGTTTGTGATACAAACACTTTCTGGCTCCAATAAAGTTGTATAATCACAAGTCCGATGAGTGCAATACTCATCAACACAATCAGTATTTTGTTAAATCCTTTTTTCATGTGTTGAAAAAGCTAATTTACATTCAGGTTTGATCAATTTTAAAACGAATTATTTGGAGCAATATTGTTGTTGTAATTCGAGGAATAGTTTTTCAAACTCCTGTTTGAACTCATTGATTCCGCCGTTGTTATGGACAATGAAATTCGATTTTTCAATCCTCTGTTCATCTGTCCACTGATTTTTGATTCTGTTTTTCACTTGTTGTGCAGAAACCTGGTCTCGATTCATCACTCTTCTGATTCTGATTTCTACATCAGCAACAACAGAAATAATTGCATCACAATCTTTCCACGAGCCGCTCTCAAAAAGTATAGCTGCTTCTTTCACCACATAATCCGCTTTTTGTTCATTGAGCCATTTGTTAAAATGACGAAAGACAGCAGGATGCACTATTTTGTTTAGTTTTTTGAGTGCTTCAGGTTTTTTGAATACAATTGAAGATATATAATTTCGGTTATAAACTCCATTTTTGTAGGTTTCAATCCCAAATTCTGCGATGAGTCGGTTTTTCAGAGATTCATCTTCGTTGAGCAGTTTTTTGGCTTGCTCATCCGAATTGTACACCGGAATTCCTTTTTCTAAGAACCAATTTGCTAATGTGCTCTTTCCAGAACCTATGCCACCTGTCAGACCAATTGTTTTCATTTGAACAGTTTGATAATTGATTCAGGATTCCATGAAATAAATATGAAAATTAAAAAAAAGGCCGAAACGAATTGTCCAGCCTTTGTCAGAATTCTATCATTCTTTCTTTTCAACACCACCCGAATAGCGAGCTTTACTAAGTTCGCCCGATATGGCAGCCCTTTCGAATTTGATTTTCCCGGCACCGGTTTCGATGGTAACCGTGTCAGTACCCAATTCAAAGATTTTGCCATGAATACCGGATGTAGTCACTACCCAATCGCCTCTTTTCAAGGCCCCTTGGTATTGTTTTTCCAGTTTGTTTTTACGCATTCCTGGGCGGAGAATCAAAAAATACATGATGACAAACATACCACCAAACAACAGCAACATGGACATTCCACCTCCTTCGGGTGCTGCTTGCTGCATAAAAATATAAGCTGTTTCTTTCATTTTTATCAAATTAGTTGCCTACCGGGATGGGGGGTGCTGCTTGAGCAGCATCGTTGGGCAAATTAGCTATAAAAGTCCAAGTTTCTTTGCCTTTCACAGTGTTTGTGGTAAGGGTTACGGTTTTTTGTTGCCTTCCTTTTTGGGTACCAGCATTGTAAGTGATTTTCATTGAATCACTGGCACCTGGCTGGATGGGCTGTTTGGGCCAAATGGGAACGGTACAGCCGCATGAACCTACTGCATTTTTTATAATCAATGGAGATTTCCCTACATTGGTGAATTTCACATAATGATCCACTTTTGCACCTGAGGGTAAGTCTCCAAAATCATAGGTATCCGACTCAAATTTTAATTCCGCTGCTGTGGACGGATCAACAACCAGACTGGCTTGTTCCTGTCTTTCCGCCTCTGAGAAGTGTGCAGATGCCTTCTCTTTTTCACAGGAAGTCAATGTCATCAGTCCCACGAAGCCTGCCAAGAAAATTGTTTTTTTCATTTTATTTATAATTTAAGGGCTAAAATTAATAAAACTATTTAAGTTAAGGTCTAAATAAAATATTAAAATCTTTGTGTTTCTTTGATTACTTTGTCAAGAATACCATTTACAAACACATGGCTGTTGTCTGTGGAGTATATTTTTGAAAGTTCAATGTACTCGTTGAGAATGACTTTGGGCGGAACATTTTTGAAACAATGAAACTCGGTCAAAGCCATCTGTAGGATGATCAAATCGAGTGTTGCAATGCGGTCAAGATCCCAATTTTTTGCTTTATCATCAATCATTTTACGGGTGGTGTCGTCATCGTTGATCGTATTTCTGAACAATCGGGTCAAAAATTCCCGGTCTTCGTCATCTTTAAAAACCTTAAAAAGATTAAATGATGGGTTGCTCTTGGGGATGAATGATTTTAGGGTAGCAATCACCATTGAGTTTCCTATATGAAAATCGTCTGACCAATGTATGCTTCTGTCTTCCAGCCATTCAGCAAGATAATCATTGGTGGCAATGTGTTTTTCATAAATATCTACCACAAAAGCACGGTCTTTCTCAAAAGAATTCTCGGTATCCGACATGTATTTTTGGTATTCGTCGCTTGAAATAATTTTATTGAAAATTTTTTTGGGATAATCATTTTCCAAATTGTCCCAGACGAGTTGTTTATTTTTTTCTGTGTAAGAATTGAGTTCATTGTTTTCATCGAGAAATCTGAAAATCGGGTTTTCAACAAATTTCAGATTGGGATTTAAGTCTTGTTCGGTGGGAAAATTCTTGACTTTGGCTACTTCAATTTTATTCAGAGCTATTTCTTTCTGGAATTTCAGCAAATTAAGCAGATAAATGTACAAATCGTAAATCTCATTCACCCCTTTCATCATGTTTTTCTCGACAATTCGGGGGTCGGCTAATTTACCCGACATCTTCCAGGCATAAATCGACTGCATTGCTTTTTCTCGAAGCTGTCTTCTTCCCAGCATAATTTCAAATATAAGTTTAATCTCAGTGTGGCGGCAAAGGTAAACAAAAAGGAGTAAATTTGCAGTGTGAAAGAATTACAATCCCTAAACAAATTTCTGTGGAAATACCGTTGGCAGCTCACCGCCGGATTTGTGATGGTAGTTCTTTCAAATCTCGTATCTGTTTATTCGATTACCTTTGTCGGCAGTGCGGTAAATGAAATAAAAAATGTATTGACTCAATACAGTTCCGGCGACATCGGCAATTTGGACAAAGTCAAAAAAAGTCTGTTATATGCCGCACTCTTGTTCATCGGATTGAAAATTATTGCGGGGATATTCTTGGTAGGCGTTAGACTGATGATCATTGCAACTTCAAGACACATTGAATTTGATTTGAAAAACGAAATCTACACCCATTACCAAAACTTGTCTCTTTCATTCTACAAAACCCACAAAACCGGTGACCTGATGAATAGAATTACCGAGGATGTCGCTTATGTTAGACAATACCTTGGCCCGGGAATCATGTATCCGATTGACCTGCTTTCGAGAACTTCCATCATATTGGTATTCATGATAGAAATCGACCCAATCATGACGCTTTATGCGCTTGCTCCATTGCCCGTATTGTCATTCGTCATCTATAAGGTTGCTACAATCATCAACAGAAAAAGCAAGGAAGTACAGAAACGGCAATCTGAAATTTCATCGATTGTTCAGGATACTTTTTCGGGAATTCGGGTCATAAAATCATTTAATTCAGAAGCGACCACCAAAAAAAATTATGAAAAAGAAGCAATAGCATACGAAAAAAAAGCACTTTCACTCGCCCAGACACAGGCATATTTTTCTCCGTTAATGATACTAATCGTTGGTGTGAGCAATCTGCTGATTCTCTACATGGGCGGCATCAGGTATTACGAGGGTAGGCTTGACATCGGTATAATTGCACAATATTTCATGTATCTAAATATGCTTATCTGGCCGTTTACATCGCTTGGTTTTGTCACCATGTTGATTCAGCGGGCAGAAGCCTCCATGGCAAGAATCAATGAATTCCTGAAACAGCCG
>JAQVKJ010000064.1 GCA_028694715.1 Weeksellaceae bacterium
GCAAACCCGAACGAAAACAACTCGATGACAATGTCAGTCTGCAAACTGTGCTCGACAATTATATCGCAGCCATTGGGGGTGAAAACACAAAATCAGTAAAAACATTGATTTCAATCTACGAAGCCGAAGTACAAGGAATGAATCTAACGCTGAAAACCATCAATACCACCGATGGAAAATACGCAGTGACAGTGAGCGGAATGGGAATGGAATTCCAGAAATCTGTGTTTGACGGAGAAAAAGGATACAACGCACAACAAGGCGTGAAAAAAGAACTCACCGAAGAGGAAATTGCAGACATGAAATTCAATGCAATGCCCTTCCCGGAACTCTCGCTCGGCAATAAACCCGGAGTGACTCTCAAAGGCATAGAAAACTTCAACGGAAAAGAAGCTTTCGTGGTTCAGGACGGAAATACCTCACATTATTATGATGTGAAAACCGCTTTGAAACTGGGCACTGCAACAAAAATTGAAGCACAGGGACAACAGTTTCTTCAGACCATCAGCTATGACGAATACCAAGATTTTGAAGGCGTCAAAATTCCGGCTTCTTTTACCATGAATGCCGGTATGGACATGAACTTTAAACTGACGGATGAGAAAATTAATGAAGCGGTATCGAACAGTGATTTTCAGTAAATCATCTTAAAATACATTATACTTGAGCGGACCGAAATTCGGTTCGCTTTTTTTATTTTATTCTAAATAAACCTCTGCATTTGTATTTTATCGGTACAATTCCGCATATTTGTAGCCGAAATGATTCAAACCATTCAAAATAACAAACCGGTAGCATTGATAAATCATTGCAATTATCGCACGGATTCAAAAGGATTTTGGGCGAAATACGGAGCTTATGTATTCATTTTTATGAAAAAACCGAAGTAAATACACAAATTATAAATTGAATTCAGAAGCGTCCGTTTGAAAAAATGGACGCTTTTTTTATTTAAATCAAAAAATTATGGGAAATTTTTTAAAAATTTTTAGAAACATATAAAAAACAGGCGTGAAAGAAAAGCAAGTGAGAGACAGACAGTTGCAAAAAACACGAATATCCGACCAGTGCGGACAGGAATTTTATTGCCTAAAATCATCGTAATTTATTGATTATCAATTATTTAAATCAATATTTTGTTTGGTTAATTCAAAAAACTGTTTTTACTTTGCAGCGCAATTCTGAAATCAAAGGATAAAAAATTAAAAAGAAAATGAAACCAGCAATACAAACAAATCATCAGCCCAATCCGAAAAATGTTTTTGGTCTGGATTATAATGGAGCGAATCCATTGAATAGGGAGAAAATCGCGTTCAGGTGAAATCAACATATTTCATCAGTATTCATCGAGCGTCTCCCAAAAAGAGGCGCTTTTTTTTTGGCCTTCTTTCATTGACGCATAGGAATTTTGATACCGTAGCTCAGTTGGCAGAGCAGGAAGCTGTTAACTTTCAGGTCAGGGGTTCGAGTCCCTTCGGTATCGCAACTGCTCCCTTGGCCAAGTGGTTAAGACGGCTGGCTTTCCATCAGCAGACGGGATTCGATTCCCTTGAGGAGTACAAAATCGGAAATGTTGAGCAAACGGCCGGCTCGCCTGACTGTAAATCAGGTCTTTTTTAAGCGTGAAGGTTCGAATCCTTCCATTTCCACCAAGGTTCATTGAGGTAAAGGCAACCTTCCCGACTGTCTCTCGGGTAATGCGGGTTCGAGTCCCGCATGAACCGCAAATTTTGACAATTTAAACACACGAGACTTTGAATCAGTTTGTACGGGTTCGAATTCTGTGTGGTCAACAAACGGTGGTGTTGGTTTATGAGGTAAAACGCCTTTGTGTGAAAAAGGAAAACAGGGTTCGAGTCCCGACACCACCCCAAAGGAACAGTAGCAAAGAGGGTCATTGCACCGGACTGAAAATCCGGAGATACAGGTTCGAGTCCGGTCTGTTCCGCAAATAAAAATTAAAACAATAAAAAATTTTAAGCGATGAGAACAAAAACTGAATGTTGGAGAAATTTGAGCGGAATGATTTTTAGCGTTCCGCTGACCGAACTGCTCGAAACTGCTCTCATCCGTGAGCTTGGAAAGGGTTTCGAACTGAAAGTCTGTGTGGGATCCGACTCCCAAGTGTACGGTGATGAAGTGCATTATGCCACTGCGGTGATGGTCATCAGAAAAGGGAAAGGTGCGTTTGCCTTCATTCGTAAGGAAAGAAGAAAAGAGCAACCCGGCATCAAAGAAAGAATGCTCAACGAGGTAAGTCTTTCTGTGGAAGCAGCTTATGACATCAGAGGGATCCTTGACCATTACAATATTGAAATGGAAGTCCACGCCGACATCAACACAGAAACGGATTTTAAATCCAATGTTGCGCTGAAAGATGCCATGGGCTACATACTCGGAATGGGATATACCTTCAAAGCCAAACCCTATGCCTTTGCAAGCTCTTCTTGTGCGGACATAGCCGTGTGACAGGGCCGTTTCGGCGGCCCATTTTTGAGAAATTTTGTAACCATTAAATTGAATGAATATGAAAACAGAACACTTGGCCCACTTTTTCATTGCCGGTTTTACATACTATGACGGAGCGCTGGTATTTAGAAAATTAAAAATCGGTAAAAAACTGAGGCTTGAACTCGAAGAAGACAATAAATATGACCACAGGGCCGTGGCGGTTTATTACAAAAAACACAAAATCGGATTTATCCCCAGAACAGAGAACCGGATTTTCTACAAATTATTGAAAATCGGTTTGGGCGAAAACATTCGCATGACGGTTCAAAGCACCGACCGGAGACAACACCCTGAAAGTCAGGTTCAGATTGTAGCACATTTGATCAATAAAAATGAGCAGGATGGAAAAGCTCCGGATGACTGACATTTTTATAAGCATCCCGGATTCAATTGAATTCGGGATTTTTCTGTTATTATCTTTTGATTTTTACTTTTTCAAATACAAATCAAAATAATCAGTAATCTTCTGCATCAGATGCACACGGTCTTTTCCGCGAACATTGTGTTCATAACCGGGATACACAAAGTAATCGACCTGCACACCGTTTGAAACCGCTTCTCTCAAAAAATTAATCGAATGCTGCCAAACCACCACCGGATCATCCGTTCCGTGAATCAATAGCAGTTTTCCTTTCAGGTTTTGGGTTTTGTCCATCAGCAGGCTGTTGGCATAACCTTCGGGATTGGTTTGTGGTGTGTCCATATATCTTTCGCCGTACATGATTTCGTACATGCTCCAGTCCAGAACCGGCCCACCTGCTACACCCACTTTGAACACATCGGGTTTTCTGAGCATAAACGAAGTGGTCATGAATCCGCCGTAACTCCAGCCGTGAATCCCCATCCGTTCAGCGTCCACAAAGGGTTTTGATTTCAAGAACTCAACGCCTTTCATTTGGTCGGCCATTTCAATTTCTCCCAGATTTCTGAAAATCGCTTGTTCAAATTCAAGCCCTCGATTGGCACTTCCTCGACCGTCCATCACCCAAACCACAAAACCGTTCTGCGCCAAATAATCGTACCAGAGATTTCCGCTTGCCGGAAAACGGTTCAAGTTCATCTGTGCGTGGGGACCGTTATACAAATACACAATCACCGGATATTTTTTGGTGGCATCAAAACCGGTCGGATAAATCAGTTTTCCGTACAAATCACTTCCGTCATCTGCTTTCAATGTCACATTTTCAACCTTCGGCATATCGTAATCCGCCAAGGGGTTTTTAGCTGTCAGTAAATTTTTTTTGAATTTTTTATCGGTAGAAATCAAATCGATTTTCCTCGGGGTTTGTTCGTTCGACCAAACATCCAACACATAAGTTCCGGTGGTATTGGCCATAAAAGAATGATAACCCGGTTCGGAATCGATTCTCTCCATTTTTCCACTTTCCCAATTCACCGAATACAGATGCCTTTCCATTGCACCGTCCTTGGTGGTAGCAATCAACAATTGTTTTTGTGAGTCGTTTTTACCAACAATTTCATTCACAGTCCAATTGCCTTTTGTGATTTGATTGAGCAGTTTTCCATTCATATCGTAGCGGTACAAATGCATCCATCCGTCGCGCTGACTCCACCAAACGAATTCTTTGCCGTTGGGCAAAAAATACAGTTCGTGCATGGGTTCCACATATTTGTCGTCTTTTTCTTCAAACAGGGTTTTGATGAATTTACCGCTTTGAGCGTCGTATTGATTCAATTTCATGTGGTTTTGGTCGCGGTTGAGTACGGCAATGAAAATCGATTTCTCGTCCGGGCTCCAGCTTACACAAGTCAGGTATTGGTCTTTGGGAACACCGGTTTCTAAGAAAGTCGTTTTTTGTGTTTTAGGATTATAAACACCCAGAGTCACTTGGTGAGAAGTCCGTCCGGCAAAGGGATATTTGATGTTCTTGTTCACTGCCGGTGTAGTTGACCAGTCCACAATCGGGTAATCTTCCACCATCGACTGATCCATGCGGTAAAAAGCAAGTAGATTTCCTTTGGGCGAAAAGAAAATTCCGTGGCCTATCCCAAATTCATCTCTGTGCACAGATTTTCCGTTGACTATGTCCTCACTGCCGTCTGTTGTCAACTGATGCAGCTTGCCATTGCTGTCTTGTAGGAACAGATTGTTGTCGAGTACGAAAGCGAATGAATTGGTTTGTGTATGGTAATTTTGGTCTTCGGCTCCTTCCGGAAGTTCAATCCACAATGAGGATTTACGGCTGTTGAGATCCCAACGCATGATTTGTTGTCCGTTGGCATAAAAAGCGGTGTTACTGTCTAACCATCTGAGAAAAGGAACGGTGTTCATCGTAAAGTCCGAAGGCTTGGCGATGGTATCGACTTTCATTTCTGGAACCGAGCGCATGAACAATACATTTCCCTTTGTTGTGCTGACCGCTTCGGTGAAGGCATCCCTGTCGGGGATCCAGTTGAGTTGCCATATATTTTCTACCCTTAGATTCGTACCCAAACCGAGCACCGCTTCTTGCATGCTCAGTTTTTTCTGCTGCCCAAATGACGGCAGAAAACTCAATAATACGATGAACAGACATGTCTTTTTCATTTCGGATTTTTCTAAATTAATACACAAAAATCCCAAAAAGAATTGAAACCGACCCAATGTAGCCTTGATTTATTTTCTCGATTCTAACCCCTCAAAGGATGACAATCCCATGCGCCGAATGCATTCAACCTTCATAAAGTCGCTCTGAATTCATTGACCATACCGACCTTAAAATTGGATACTGTAATTCAATGCTTGACCAAATACCCATGCTACTATTTTATAAAACCCATCGTCTCAGAATTCCCACCAAAACACTAAATTTGCCCAATGTCAAGAATCCTCGCCATCGATTATGGAATGAAAAGAACCGGACTCGCGGTCACCGACGAACTGCAACTCATTGCCAATCCACTCGATACAGTACCCACCGAAAAACTCAATGATTTTCTCCAAAAATACTTGACTGAAAACAAGGTGCAAGAAATCGTGGTCGGACTGCCGATGAGAATGCACGGTGTCGTCGGTCAACTGGAAGTCCAAATCCAAAAATTCATCGATGGGTTCCAAAAGGACCATCCCGAAATTCCGGTTTTCAGACAGGACGAATCCTTTACTTCCATCATGGCCTCCAAAGCCATTTTTGAGTCGGGAGCCAAAAAGAAAAAAAGACGGGACAAATCGCTGATTGACAAAGTGAGTGCCACCTTGATTCTTCAATCCTACATGGAAAGCAAGACTTGATTTTGACTGGAATTCAAGAAGATTATTGAATGATTTTTGCCGGATTTCCAACCACTGTCGCACCGTCGGGCACATCTCTGATGACCACGGCACCTGCGCCTATGGTGCACCATTTTCCGATTTTTATGCCTTGAATCACCGAAGCACCAATGCCAATCTGACTGCCTTCGCCCACAATGACATTGCCTGCCAAGGACGCCGAGGGTGAGACATGCACAAAATCTCCGATTTCGCATTCGTGTTCGACGACTGCATTTGAATTGATGATACAGTGTTTTCCGATTTTCGCTTCAGAATTGACGAGTGCACCGGCCATCACCACCGTTCCTTCGCCCGTCACTGCGCTGACTGAGAGCTGTGATGCCGGATGTCGCAGAACAGGATAACGAAAACCCGGAAACCGTTCTACTATGTTTTTTCGGCTCTGATTGTTGCCCACCGAAATAATCACTTCGGCCTGTGGAGTCTCCGGCACTTCGTGAATGACTTCGTGACCGAGCAAAGTTCGTTTGTTGACATCTTCATCTATCACTGCGGTGATTTCGATTTGATTGATTTTTGCTATCTCTGCCACCACCTTTCCGTGTCCGCTCGCTCCAAATAAATACATACTATCAGTTATTGCCATTAAATTCCTCGATTGTCGCCTGTCCGTGCTGAGAAATTCCTTCGCCGGCAACAACTTTTTTCAGTGTCAAAAATACAATTTTCATGTCCAATCCAAAAGAAATATTTTCGATATACCACACATCATAATCAAATTTCTGCTGCCAGCTGATTGCATTCCGACCGTTGACTTGTGCCCAACCGGTAATCCCCGGACGGAGTTCATGTCTTCGTTTGTGTTTCTCACTGTATAGCGGCAGATACTTCACCAGCAGCGGTCTGGGTCCTACCAAACTCATCTCGCCCTTGAGTACATTGATAAGCTGCGGAACCTCGTCCAAGGATGTTTTGCGAACCAGTCTTCCAGCTGCGGTCAATCTTTGTGCATCGGGAAGCAATTGGCCCTGACTGTCCTTTTTGTTGTTCATGGTTCTGAATTTGATGATTCTAAAAATCTTTTCGTTCCTTCCGGGGCGAGGTTGGATGAAAAAAATCTGGCCTTGGTTGGCCACTGCCAGCACCAAGCATACCAAGACAAAAATCGGGCTGAGCACAAGCAGTGCCACCAGTGCCGTCATAAAATCCAGAAGCCGTTTAAAGAAATTTCTATACATGGTTTGAATGGATGCCAAAAGTAAGAAATTTATCTTCTTTGTATTTGATTTCAACCAAGACAGTTCATCAGAATTCTTCTGTCATCAGGATTTGGTACAACTTCCTGAGCGGTAGCCCCATTACATTGTAATAATCTCCCTTTATTCCGCTGACCTGTGT
>JAQVKJ010000065.1 GCA_028694715.1 Weeksellaceae bacterium
ATGTTTAAAAGTAATCAAAAAAGTTATTTCCGTAATTTTTTTGAGTTTTTTGAAGGAACTCAAAAAATTCCAGAATAACTTTTCAACTTACACAGTTTATGAGATACTACCCCAAATCGCCAAACAAAATAAAACTCAAAATCAATGAGTTAGTTTCTTTCTCATGTGTATATTTTTATATATTTAACTTTTCTAATTTTAAAACTTAATACTGGTGAACAAAAATAGAAATAATGATATCACAAATGGATGCTTTATTTTGCTTTACCCAGCTTTTCTCTTCCTCTGCGGTTATGGTGCATATATGAGTGAAGGTATTTTTATGTGGATAGTATTTGGTGCTTTTTGTATTCCTTTTCTTATCATACTTTTACATATTGGTAGTGGTAAAAGTGGTAAATAAATTTTTATTGCAGAAATATGACTTCCTGATCATCTATTACGATTCAGAGCTATTAATTTCAGATTTCATTTCACTCAAAATAAAGTCAGAAAACTTTTGGGTGAATGTTGTTAAAGAAGCTATTGATATTTTAGCCTCAAAAGTCCTATTTTTTTTAGTTCTGTCTGTAAAGTCTTGGAATATAAGATACGAAATATCTTCTTTTTCATTGTGAAATGCTTTGAAATGATAATGTGAAATTGAATTTCTGAGGTGCTTAACGGTGTTTTTTAAATTTTTCGATTCACCATCTTTTATGTATATTATATCTTTCTCATCAATACCCCATTCTTTATTTAATTTTATTTCAGGAGAAAGCTTTTTGAACCAATGTTGTTGAGGTAAAACTACCAAACCAACAAAGCAATTTAGTAGAAGAGTTACTTCAAACTTCTTATTGTGTGGAAGATCAATGTTTTTATACTGAGATATAATTGTTTTTGTCCTTTCTATGAAGTCAACTTCAATAGCTCATTGTAGTTTTATTTTTTTAAGTTATGAATAATTTAACATTCTTAAATTTGAAGAACCTTAAAGTCGCCCCCGCTACCCCGCAATTGTATCGCTTAGTAAGTATTCTGCTTGCTCACTGCATCTGCATCACTTAGATTCAAAAGCCGGTTGGAGTTTTTAATATTTTGAACGAAACGTTTCATCATTTTACAAAGCTAGAGGTATTGATTTTTTTGAATCCCCATATTTTACAAAAGGATTGTCTATATTTGAAAGGTCTGTGATTTTTCACGGGTTGCAGTTGTAGGTGATTTTTTGAACCAAGAAACCGAATGGAAAAAATTAAAAATCAGTATCACACCAAAGAAACATTATACTTCGCTTTATCAAGAATGTTTGAAAGAGCGTCCTACTACGGATTTAAAACATTGGTAGTTATTTATATGGTGGGAGAAACCCTGAAAATGGAAAGAAGCGAAGCTTTAAGCATTTATGGTTGGATAACAGCCTCATTAGTGTTTTCTCAAATCTTAGGAGCTGTTTTAGGTGACTTAGTAATTGGAAATAGAAAGTCAATGATTCTTGGTGCAATAACACAAGCAATCGGAGCTTTTTGTTTATGCATACCATCTACAACAGGACTTTATTTAGGCTTGTTCCTAATTGCTTTGGGATCCGGTTTTTTCACACCCAACCTAATCTCAAATTTTGGGAAACTATATCTCAACAAAACAAAATTGTTGGATTCAGGGTTCACCATTTTTTATCTTGCAACCAACTTAGGAGCATTTTTAGGTGTTTTATTAATTTGGTATTTAAAAGACAAATTTGGATTTAATGCTGGATTTATAGTTGCTGGATTATTAATGTTAATTTCATTAATTCCCATTTTTCTTTCTAAGGAAAAACATTTTGAAGAAACAGAAAATAAGAGAGGTGGATTAAACAAAAGAATTTTAATCATCGGAATGGCATTTATTTTAGTTGCTTTATTTAGGGGATTTAATGATTTGTCCTACATCCGAACGACCGATTTGCAATTACAGTTTAAAGAACTATCGAATTTCGTTTTTCCAGAATATTTTTGGCAAGTAAATGACACAATCTTCCTTCTCCCGATTAGTATCATTGCAATTTTTTTATGGAATAAATTTTATTCAAATCAGTTCTTCAAAATTATGCTTGGATTCATTTTTGGAGCAATAGCAATTGGAATATTATTATTAATCCCAGAAGTACCAACTGAGCAGAGTTTAATTGTTTTTATTTTATCTCTACTATTTTTTGGAATTGCCGAAGTTCACATAGTTCCAGTTATTTATTCGATTTTGACAAAGTATTCAAATCCAAAATATTTGGCGATTTTAGTCAGTTTGAAATTCTTGCCAACTGCTTTAATTTTATTTGTTTTTGGAGCGTTTAATGATAAAATATATGACAATCCAATAGTAGGATTAAAAATAGGAACAATCGGAATGGCCATTATTGGAATTGGACTAATTGGTTTTGCTCACATCTGTGCTAAATTGAAACTTTACAAAACAAAAAAAGCACCTCATTTCTGAAGTGCTTTTTGTCCCGGCTCAGCCGGGAGGACTCGAACCCGTCTCGGCTCAGCCGAGATGACAGGCAGATATAATTTTTACAACTCATTTAGGTCACCATTGATAAGCCACCTCAAATAATTTTGATTTTGTCTTTTTAGCATTTTTTCATATTTCAAAGCTTCTGTTTTTAATTCAAAACTTCGGATAAATACAAGCTCCCAATCATTGGTTTGTGAAGTATATTGACTTTTACCTTCCAAATGTTCGGTGAAGCGTTTTTGTGGATTTTCAGAAAAACCTTTGTAATAAACATCTTTTGATTTAGAATATAATATGTAAACGAAAAAAGCCATTAGTCAAAGATAAAAACTCATTTCTGAAGTTCCTTTGCTCGAACCCGTCAGGTATTCAATGAAATTGAAACTTTACAAAACAAAAAAAGCACCTCATTTCTGAAGTGCTTTGTGCGATCCGGACGGGACTCGAACCCGCGACCACCTGCGTGACAGGCAGGTATTCTAACCAACTGAACTACCGGATCAGTCAATTTTGGACTGCAAATATACACGAATTTTCATTCTCAGCAAATAATTTTTATACTGCCACCTTATTTTTCGGAGCTTTTGAAATCAATAGGTTTATCTGCTTTTCATCCTGCTGAAATTCAACGATTAAATTTGAATTAAAAATGAATTTACCAGCAAATGGACACAGCCCAAAATTCAATTCAAAAATTAAAATTCAAAAACATAACTTTGCCAAATGCGCAAACTGATTATTGCAATCGACGGATATTCGTCCACAGGAAAGAGTACACTGGCCAAGCTTTTGGCCAAATCGCTTGGTTACATACACATAGATTCGGGCGCAATGTATCGAGCAATTACGCTCTATGTGATTGAAAACAAGATGATTGATGGAGGAAATATCGATGAAGAAAGCTTGCTGAATAACTTGGATTCCATCGATATACACTTTGAATACAATCCTGAAACCCAACAAAACGAAGTGTTTTTGAATGGCGAAAATGTGGAAAAGAAAATCCGCCAAATGAAGGTGTCTTCCAAGGTCAGCTTGGTGGCCAAAATTCCTGAAATCCGAGAACACGCTGTGAATCTTCAACGAAAATTGGGTGAAAGCAAGGGCATTGTCATGGACGGCCGAGACATCGGTACCACTGTCTTTCCGAAAGCAGATATCAAAATCTTTTTGACCACTTCAGCAGAAATCAGGGCAAAAAGGCGATACAATGAATTGCTGAAAACCGAGCAACCCTCCACCTATGAAGAAGTACTCGAAAACATCGCCGAAAGAGACCGTACCGATACCCAGCGAAAAGTCTCTCCACTCAGAATGGCAGAAGATGCAATTCTTGTGGACAACGGAGAACTCAGCCCGCAACAAACCCTTCAGATCGTACTCCAACTCATCAATGAACGATTCCCTAATTCACATTAATCAACTACAGCCCACAATCTGCAGCTTTGCCAAAAAATCCTTTGACATCATATACAAAAGCACTCTCCTTCTTGAGCAAATCCAAATTCACCTCATTGAATTCTTGGTGCGGTACAGCCAGTACGATGACATCAAATCGTTTGCTGTCATCCATTTCTGAATAACTCTTCACACCGTATTCCCGAAAAACTTCTTCGGGATTGGCCCATGGATCATAGGTGGTCACCTTTGCGCAATAATCTTCCAGCACATGGATGACATCAACGATTTTGGTGTTTCTCACATCCGGACAATTTTCTTTGAATGTGATGCCAAGCATCAGCACCTCGGCCCCGTTGATGTGGATTTCCTTTCTAATCATTTCTTTTATGATTCTCAAGGCCACATATTCACCCATGGAATCGTTCATTCTGCGACCGGCAAGTATGATTTCGGGATGATAGCCGCATTGTTGTGCTTTTTGTGCCAAATAATAAGGGTCAACACCTATGCAGTGCCCCCCGACCAAACCGGGTTGAAAGGGAAGAAAATTCCATTTTGTGGCGGCCGCCTTCAACACTTCGTGGGTGTCAATGTCCATCAGATTGAAAATTTTTGCCAACTCGTTTACAAATGCAATGTTGATGTCCCTTTGTGAATTTTCAATCACCTTCGCAGCTTCAGCCACCTTTATACTCGGAGCCAGATAGGTACCCGCCTGAATGACTGAAGCATAGAGTTCGTTGATTTTCTGTGCGGCCTCTGCTGTGGAACCCGAAGTAACCTTCAGTATCTTTTCCACCGTATGCTTTTTGTCTCCGGGATTGATTCGTTCGGGAGAATAACCAGCAAAAAAGTCGGTGTTGAACTTCAGCCCCGAAACATTTTCAATCACCGGAATACATTCTTCTTCTGTTGCACCCGGATAAACCGTGGATTCAAAAATCACGGTGTCCCCCTTTTTTATAACACTGCCTACACTTTTGCTGGCTTTCAACAGCGCAGTGAGATTGGGACGCTTGTTCTTGTCCACAGGAGTAGGTACTGTCACAATATAAAAATTGCAGTCTTTGGTATCCTCGAGTTCATCGGTGACATAAAGCCCCTTCCGCTCGTTCAGTTCGGATTTCAAAACAGACTTCAGCAAATCATCCTCCAATTCCATTGTTCTGTCCCGACCCTCACGCAATTCTGCGATTCGCCCGGAATGGATATCATATCCAACAGTATTGTATCGGGTGGCGAAGAGTCGTGCCAACGGAAGGCCAACATAGCCCAAACCAATCACTGCAATTTTAACTTCCATCTGTTTTATTTGAATGTTTGAAGCTACAAAAGTAGAAGTTTTTTGCCGATTTTCTTGTAATTGTATTTTGTAGAGTATTCAGCGCAGTATGATTTATATAATCAAATCTGACTTGCCTTTGATAAAATCATTTGACTCATTTTGAAAAATTAATTTTAACTTTAGAACTTAATTTTGAAATTCTTTCCCAAGACCAATGATGAATTCACGCGAAAAACAGCTCCAAGCATTTGATAGATTGCTTGGTATAATGGACGAGCTGAGGGCCAAATGCCCTTGGGACATGAAACAAACGATGGAATCGTTGCGCTATCTGACAATAGAAGAAATGTATGAATTGTCTGACGCAATTTTAGAAAATGACCCAAAGGAAATCAAAAAAGAACTGGGTGATTTGTTTTTGCATTTGGTGTTCTATGCCAAAATCGGCTCTGAAACCAAAGATTTTGATGTGGCTGATGTACTGAATGAAATTTGCGAAAAGCTGATTTATAGACATCCGCATATATACGGGGATACCACTGTCGAAGACGAGGAGGAAGTCAAGAAAAATTGGGAAAAACTCAAGCTGAGGGAAGGCAGGAAATCGGTGCTGGAGGGTGTACCCAAATCCCTTCCCGCCATGGTGAAAGCATACAGAATTCAGGAAAAGGTAAAAGGAGTCGGATTTGAATTTGAAAACCCGGAGGATGCCTGGGATAAAGTATGGGAGGAAATGAAAGAATTCAGGTCAGAAACCGGTGCGGCTGAACGGGAACAGGAATTTGGAGATATAATGTTTTCGCTGGTCAATTATGCTCGTATTATCGGAATCAATCCTGAAGATGCACTTGAACGAACCAACAAAAAATTCATTGCCCGTTTCAGAAAAATCGAAGAGATGGCCGCCGAATCCGGCAAAAATATTTCGGAGCTTTCGCTCAAAGACCAAGATGAACTCTGGGAAAAAGCCAAGAATTTATGAACCGATGTGGGATTGTGTTCGTATAAAATTTTACCATAAAAAAATTAATCTCTTGCCCTATCGAAAGGATAGAATGATTATATTCGTAGCTGAATTATTTTAATTAACACTTTTTTATATGTTTAAACTATTTACTAAACTAAGCTTCTTGTGGGTCATTTTACTGGGAGCTTTAGCGTTTGGTCAGATTTCTAACAGGCCTTCGGACGACTTGGTCCGACGGGCCATGCTCCAATCTGCAGGAGATAAAGTGCTGACAAACGAGGATTTGAACTATGAACTGACGGATTTCTACACCAACACCAAAAATGGAATCCAGCATATTTATTTGCGTCAGTCAATTAACGAGTTGGAGGTGATTGGAACGGAATCTTCCATCCACATTTCATCTACCGGAAAAATTTCTCATGTAAACAATAAATTTACCAACAGTATCCTCAAGAGGGTGAACAATACGGACAGTACACCCCAAATCAGCCAGGTACAAGCTGTGAACTATGCAGCCATGCATCTGGGCTATCCCATCACACAAACACTACAACTGGTTTCACAGGCCAACACGGCAGATAGAAAATCAGTTGTGAGCAATGGGGGGATGTCGCTGAGTGATATTCCGGTAAAACTGTTGTATTACCTGAACGAGGAAGGAAATTTGAATTTGGTTTGGGAATTATCCATTGAATCCACCAATCAAACCGAATGGTACAATGTACGCGTAAATGCAAAAAACGGACAAATCATTGACAAAGTTAGCTGGGCGAATTCATGTAATTTTGACCATGATCATTCTCATGACAACGGTGTGTTCCATTTCACAAACAACTTTTACACGCCATTTACTCCTCAGTTT
>JAQVKJ010000066.1 GCA_028694715.1 Weeksellaceae bacterium
GAGTGGAAAAACTGGTGAAGGAGTCGAAGAACTGCTCACCGAAATCATCCAAAGAATTCCACCGCCTTCGGGCAATCCCAAAGCACCCTTACAGGCGCTTATTTTTGATTCTGTTTATAATCCTTTTAGGGGCGTTGAGGCGTACTTTAAGGTAGTAAACGGAGAGATCCGCAAAGGACAGAAAGTACAGTTTATGGCCACCGGCAAGCGATATGATGCCGATGAAGTGGGTACACTCAAACTAAAGCATTTGGAAAAGCCTGTCATCAAAACCGGCGATGTGGGTTACATTGTTTCGGGTATCAAAGAAGCGAGTGAAGTCAAGGTCGGTGATACCATTACTTCTGTTGATCATCCGGCAGAAGCTCCCATTGAAGGTTTTGAAGAGGTCAAACCAATGGTTTTTGCGGGAATTTATCCGGTGGATACCGAAGATTATGAAGAACTGAGGTATTCGATTGAGAAACTCAGACTGAACGATGCTTCACTGACTTTTGAGCCTGAATCATCTGCTGCATTGGGATTTGGGTTCAGATGTGGTTTTCTGGGAATGCTACACCTTGAAATTATTCAGGAGAGGCTCGACCGTGAATTCAATATGAATGTCATTACCACGGTTCCTAATGTTTCCTATAAAGCCTACACACAAAAACATCCTGACAAACCCATACTGGTCAACAATCCTTCTGAACTTCCCGACCCATCAGGCCTGGACAGAGTGGAGGAGCCATATATCCGTGCGTCTATCATCACAAAATCTGATTTTATTGGTCAGGTGATGACGCTTTGTATCGAAAAACGAGGCATTCTGATAAACCAACATTACCTGACACAACACAGGGCGGAACTGATTTTTGAACTGCCGTTGTCAGAAGTGGTTTTTGATTTTTATGACAGACTGAAATCAATTTCAAAGGGATATGCTTCTTTTGATTACCAACCGTTGGACATGCGCCCGTCAAAACTTGTAAAGGTCGATATTCTCATCAACGCAGAACCAGTGGATGCACTTTCGGCTTTGATTCATGTGGACAATGCATACAACATCGGCAAAAAAATGTGTGAAAAGCTCAAGGAACTGATTCCAAGACAGCAGTTTGACATTCCGATTCAGGCAGCCATTGGTGCAAAGATTATAGCCAGAGAAACCATCAAAGCACTTCGAAAAGATGTGACGGCAAAATGTTACGGAGGCGACATTTCCAGAAAAAGAAAATTATTGGAAAAACAGAAAGCCGGTAAGAAAAAGATGCGTCAAATTGGTAAGGTGGAAGTGCCTCAGTCCGCATTCTTGGCAGTCTTGAAGTTGAATGATTGATTCTTCTTTTGTAGATTATTTTTCAAAAGAGTCCCAGCCTTGGGCAGTTAGTTCAACGGCAGCATCACTGTCTTTCAATAGTAGATAGTTACCGTCTTGTTTTTCTGTGGCATGTCCGATTACTGTCAGATGCGGGTTTCCTTTGATTTTTTCAAAATCGGATTGTGCAATTGTAAACAACAATTCATAATCTTCACCTCCGTTGAGCGCACAAGTCACAGGATTGATTCCGAACTCATCTGCCGTTCTGATGACCATGGGATCGAGCGGGATTTTTTCTTCATAAATCCTGAATCCCATACCGCTGTGTTTGGAGAGATGAATCACTTCTGACGAAAGGCCGTCGGAAACATCAATCATTGAGGTGGGTTTTACCTGCAATTTTTTTAGCAGTTCAAAAATGTCTTTTCTGGCTTCGGGTTTGAGTTGCCGACCGACTATGTAGTCATACGGCACAAGGTCGGGCTGCATATTAGGGTTCACTTTAAAAACCTCGTTTTCTCTTTCCAAAACTTGTAGTCCCAAATAAGCACCTCCCAAATCTCCACTGACGACCAACAAATCCTTTTCGGCAGCACCGTTTCTGTAAACCAAATCGTCTTTCGAAGCCGTGCCGATGGCCGTTACACTGAGTGTCAGTCCGCTTGTGGAGGAAGTGGTATCGCCGCCCACCAAATCAACATTGTATTTTTTGCAGGCGATTTTGATGCCTTCGTACAATTCTTCCAATGCTTCCACCGGGAAACGATTAGAAGCCGCTATTGAGACCAGCAGTTGCTCGGGACGGGCATTCATGGCGTATATATCGCTCAGGTTGATTATTACCGATTTGTATCCAAGATGTTTGAGCGGAGTATACGCCAGATTGAAGTGTATGCCTTCCACCATTAAATCAGTAGATACAAGAGTTTGCATGTCTTTGTAATTCAGAACTGCAGCATCATCACCGATTCCTTTTATAGTGGACTCGTTTTGTATTTCGAACGAATCGGTGAGGTGTTTGATGAGTTTGAATTCACCAAAATGTTCCAGCGGGGTTAGCGACTGTTCTTTGTCTTCCATCATTTCTCAAATATTTTTGGGTCAATATTTTTTGGGTGTATGGGGAGTTCTTTCAAGTCTTTGAACGAGAGCAACCTCAATTTCTTCGGATTTATGTTGTTCATCAATTTGTTCTGAATTTCTTCCGGTGGAATCATTCTTTTTCGGTCGGTTGTTGAAAACCACAATCCAAAAACCCTTGAATACGCCAAATGGGTTCCGGTATTTTTGTCGTACAAATCATGTTCGAATTCAAAAATCTCCCCATTGGATGAATTTCCGCTGAGTACAACCGAAATCATTACTTGTTGCCCTTCGTGTACTTCTCTAAAAAACGAAATTTCTTCTCTTAACACGGCCGGGCCCATTTTGAAATGTGCAAAATCCTTGAGTGTAATGCCGCAATTTCTCAGAAATTCAATCCTGGCAAAACTGGTGAAATTCATATAAGAAGCGTTGGCCATATGCATATTGGCGTCCAAATCAGACCAACGGACGGTGGTTTCTGCGAAATAGGCTTTCATTCAGAAAATTTTCACAAAGATACGAATGAATCGTTCTAAAATAAAAAGGATGCCCCAGAGCATACCCTCTGGGATTCTTTATTTATAGTTAATTATTGATAAACAAAACTTTCAGTATAATCATCTTCTCCACTTTCGGGGCTGAACACATGGCTTGCCGAAATCGGATAACCGTTTTCATTGTATTGGTAGGTAATGGTTTCAACTTCATTACCGGGTGCTTCGATTTTGATAGGATTTCTCTCAATCACCCCCATTGCTTTTTTTAATGGGTCGGCTTTGGGAGAAAATTTATCGTCGTTGAAGACAGTCTCGTCCCAGTCTCCGTCCAGATATTCCATTGAGCTACATTGCTGATCGAAATACTCAAAGGTCTGGGTGGTGGTGACAGGCTCTCCTTCAACCATTATCGTATTGACTATTTTACTTATTCCGCAGGGTGTTGAGTAGGTAATGTCGGAAATCATTTCGCCAATAAAGTCATTCTGAATAACAGCATGAATGGATGTCGAGTTCAATATTTCAAATTCAGCTGTGGTCGTATAAACCAAATCGCCTCCCTCATATGCCTTTTCAGATAAATTTATTTTTCCTTCCCCCGGGTATTGATAAGAGGTTTCAATATAAGTCGTCTGGTCTGCAATGTCGTCGTATTCAACCACTTTTGTTAATCTTTGCTGCCCATCAAAAGTATATGTTGCTTTGCCCTCCACGGTTCCGGTCATCTTATTGATTTCCTTCAGCAGCATGGATACTTCAGGTTCTTCGGGTGTATTGCCGCCGTCTCCGCCGAATTCATCTTCCCAAGGATCACAAGAATTCAGTGACAGACATGAAAAAATGACTGTCAGTATCCAAACAAAATTCTTTTTCATCTGTGTTTAATTTGGGTTAAAATTAAGGTTTTTTGACAGATATCAAAACAATACGCAAGTTTTTAATCAAAGCGAAGCAATTCATAAATCAGTTCGCTTTCGTAACCTTTCTGCAGCAGGTATCTTCTGATTTTACCTTTTTTTTTCAAACTGTCTCTTTCGTGTTTGAGCGAATATTTCTTGGTGTTATACAATTGATTGAGCGTGCTCATATAGCTTTCCTTGTCGATTTCCTCCATTGCAATTCTGATGAGGTTGACCGGTATTTTTCTCTTTTTCAGTTCCATACTGATTTTGTTGACACCCCATTTTTTTTGGTTGAATTTGCTGCGTACAAAATTTTTTGCAAACCGTTCTTCGTTCACAAAATCATTTTGAATCAGGTAAATCATGATCTGGTCTTTGGCTTCGGGAATGAGATTGAATTCATTGAATTTCTGTTCCACTTCCCACTGGCATCGGTCCTGATAAACACAATATTTAGCAAGCTTTTCCCTGATTTCGTCCACTGTTAAAACTTCTTTTAGCATTGATAAAATAGATTAAAAATAATTTTGATTATTTGAGCTTACCGCATTAAGCCGGTGCGAATTTCACAAATATACAAAACCTTTTGATGATTTGCATACTTGCTGGGCTCAAGTCGTTGTTTATCAGTTTGGAAGGTGGTATTTTATTCTTTGTAGTAAATTCTTTTGACTCTTTGTGAGATCGATGTAAGTACTTCATACGAAATGGTATCCATGGCTTTCGCCATATCGGCGGCCGATGGATTATCGCCGAAGATGATGACCTGGTCACCTTCTTCACAATCAACGCCGCTGATGTCCACCATCAGCATGTCCATGCAAACCGAACCAACGACAGGAACGAGTTTTCCATGGATGTTGACTTTCCATTTTCCGTTGCCAAGTGCTCGTCTAATACCGTCGGCATAACCAACGGGCAGTGTGGCGATTTTGGTTTTTCTGTTTGCTTTGAATCGTCTTCCGTAACTGACGGTTTCGCCCACATCGATTTCGCTGATTCTTGAAATCACAGTTTTGAATGTCAGTACTGTTTTGAGTTGTTTTTGTACCTGTGGCTCATCAATGAATCCGTACAACCCGATTCCAAGCCTGACCATGTCATATTGCCGCTCAGAGAAGTGAATCAGTCCGGGTGTGTTCAGTGCGTGTTTGATGGGTTGAATGTTTAATTCGTTTGAAATCAATGAATAATCACTATCGAATTGATTGAGTTGCTGCAGAGCAAACTCCCTTTCAGCAGGCATGTCGGCAGTGGCGAGGTGTGTGAAAACAGAACGGATGGTGACCGATTTTTCGTTTTTGAGAAAATCTATGAGTTCCTTGAGTTGGTCTGATTTAAATCCAAGTCGGTTCATACCCGTATCTATTTTGAGATGAATAGGATAAGGTTCAGAAATCGATTTTTCTTTCAGGATTTTCACAAAAAGCTTCAGCACTCTGATGCTGTACATTTCGGGTTCGAGTTTGAAATCGATGATGGGTGAGTAACTGCTTTGTTCGGGGTTCATGACCATGATTGGGGTGCTGATTCCTCGTTTTCTCAATTCCACACCTTCGTCCACATAAGCGACTCCCAAATAATTGATTTGTTGGTGTTCCAATGTGTGTGCGATTTCGAAACTTCCCGCTCCGTATGCATTCGCTTTGATCATCGCCATGATTTTGACAGATGGTTTCAGCAAATTTTTGAAGTGATTCAGGTTGTCGGTGAGGGCCTGAAGATTGACTTCCAAAACTGTGTCGTGGGATTGTTTTTCGAGAAGTGCTGAAACTTTTTCGAGTTCAAAGTGTCTCGCTCCCTTGATTAGAATAGCCTCATTGTGGATATTCAGTAGGTTGAGTGATTTTATGAATTCCTCAGTATCAGGAAAAATCCTTGGTTTGGCATCAAAGAGATGTTTGTATTTCGTAATGTGTTTTCCAATCAGAATCAATTCATCAATCGAATAGGAATTGACGAGTTCTGCTACTTCTTTGTATAGCAAATCCTTGTTGAGGCTGCTTTGCAGTACATCGGTCATGACAAGGCTTTTTTTGGGGAAGCTTTGTTGAGCGAGCACATCAAGTGCTACTTTCACCGAATGCAAATCCGAATTAAAGCTGTCATTAATAATCAGACTGTTACGGATACCTTCTTTGATTTCGAGACGCATTTCTATGGGGAGCAAACTCTTGCAGTCGTTCAGATAATTTTCAAAACCGATGTTGAGTACACTGAGAAAAGTCAGCACACAAAGCATGTTTTCTGCTGAACCTTTGTCCGGGAAGGGGATTTCTATTTGATAATTTTTTTCTTTAAAAAGGAATGAAATTTTTTGACAATTGTCCTGTTTTTGTACCTGAATCAGTTGTAAATGGTTGTTGCTTCCTGTGCCGAAAGTGATGAGTTGTTTGTCGGGATAAGTAGTTCTGACCAAATGTGAAGCAGGCTCATCGTCTGCATTGAAAATAATTTTTTCAGTATTCTTGAATAGTTTTAGTTTTTCGAGAATCAGCTCTTCTCTGGATGAGAAATTCTCGAGGTGTGCGCTTCCGGTATGTGTGAGTAGTCCGATCTGTGGGCGGATGATTTTTTCTAATACTTCCATTTCTCCGGGTTTAGAAATTCCGGCTTCAAAAATTCCAAGCTCATTTTTTTGGTTAATCTTTAAAATTGACAGGGGTACCCCGATTTGTGAATTGTAGCTTTTAGGACTTCTGACGATTGAAAAATCTTTCCATAGCAATTGATTCAACCATTCTTTTACAATTGTTTTACCGTTGCTTCCTGTGATGGCCAAGGTTTGTATGTCAAATAGATTTCTGTGGTATTCTGCCCATTGCTGAAGTGCTTTCAGTGGAGAGTCCACTTTCAGATAAACAGCGTCTTGCTGAATATCGCCGATTTTTGAAAGCACAAATACCCGGATTCCTTTTTGGTAGGCGTCGTTTACATAGGTTTGGTCGTTGTTTGAAAATGAGAAAAAAACCGCCTTCCCCGGACTGAATATCGTTCTCGAATCAAAATATATTTCATTCACCGAAGCTTCTGGGTTTCCAGTGATTTCGGCATGAATGATTTCTGCCAGTAATTTGATTTTATAATCGATCAATCTATATGGTTTTCATTTGTACAATGCTTT
>JAQVKJ010000067.1 GCA_028694715.1 Weeksellaceae bacterium
GTCCCCAAGTAAGAATTTCAAACAATTCTTCCATGGTACCAAAACCACCGGGAAGCGCAATGAAACCGTCCGATTTTTCCTGCATCAAAGCTTTTCTTTGGTGCATGGTAGAAACTGTAATCAATTCGGTTAGTTTTTCATGCGCAATTTCTTTTTTCTTCAGAAATTCAGGGATGATTCCGATGATTTCACCATTTTCAGACAAAACACCCTCGGCCAATTTTCCCATCACCCCTACTTTTGCACCACCATAAATCACACTGATTCTCTGCTTGGCAAGTTTGGCTCCCAGCGCATAGGCCGTATCACCGTATATCAAATTGTCACCAATGCCCGATGCGCAAAAAACACAAATACTTTTCATAAACCTTTTCTGATGGGCGAAGTTAAAAAAAATGATTCGAACAAAATCCCGATAAAATGTTAACATCAAAAATCAATCAGCTGTAATCCTATTAGCTAAGGTTATGCAAAGCAACAAATCAATCAATTTGTCATATATTCGTAAATAAATCAAAACCCGATAAAATGAAGTTTTTCCTATACACGCTGCCTCTCTTTATTGTCGGATTGCTGAATGCCCAAGATTTGAACGGTGCATGGGTCAATCAAACTGAAAATTCAAATATTCTGATTTTGATTCAGGACAATTATTTTACCCGAACTGTATATACTCCGGCGGAATTTGAAGAAACCATCGGCGGAACTTATAAAATTGAAGACAATCAAATCACCGTTGCACTGGAGTTTGATACCGCTTCCGAAGATTTGAGGGAATTGAATCTTAATTTTGAATTAAAGGATGATGTATTGGTAATTGATTACTTGAAATTCAATAGATTGGGTGATGGGAATGCACCGCTGGCCGGAGTTTGGAGAATCAGTGGAAGAATGCAGGGAGATAAGTTGGTTGAGATTCATCAGAGGGGGACTCGAAAAACACTGAAATTACTGACGGCTACTCATTTTCAATGGTTTGCAATCGACCCGGGTAAAAATGAATTTTATGGTACCGGCGGTGGAACTTATTCGTTTGAAAACGGAAAATATACCGAAAACATTGAATTCTTTTCGAGAGACAACAGCCGTGTGGGTGCTGCGCTCAGTTTTGACGACCGCATAGAAGACGACAAATGGATTCATACAGGACTGAGCAGCAAAGGCGACCCGATTCATGAGGTTTGGGAAAAGATTGATTGATTTTTTTGAACAAATTTCATTAAGAATAAAAAAATCTACATCAAAGGGCCGATGATTCTCAAGACCTTCTCAAAAAATTGTTTGGTTTTTGGCCGATTCGCCCACTTTTCGGAATCAATCTGCGTTGCATCCTCGATGTCTGACAAAAATATCTGCTGCAGCTTGGTTGCGATGGATTTGTCATAAACAATCGCATTTACTTCAAAATTCAATTCAAAACTTCTGTGGTCCAAATTGGCTGTTCCGATAATGGAAACTTCACCATCGCAAACCATGGTTTTGGCGTGGACAAATCCTTTGTTGTACAAATAGATTTTTGCGCCGGCTTTCAACAAATCGGCATAATGTGATTTTGAAACTGCGTTGACAATAGAAGAATCCGAGATTCCCGGTACCAGGATGTGAACTTCCACACCTTTTCGAATCGCAATTTGCAAGGCTGACAACAATTCTACGGTCGGTACAAAATAAGGAGTGGTGATGTATATGTTTTTCACACTGCTGTTGATTGCCTGAATATAGGTGTACAAGATTTCAGGCTGTTCGGAATCGGGTCCGCTACTGACCAATTGCACCCAATTGTCTTCCGGTGTTTCTTCATGTTTTTTGAAATAATCCAATCCGGGTTGCAGATTTTCGCCCGAACAAAAATTCCAGTCGGCCATAAAAATGCCCTGCATTCTCCAAGCGGCTTCTCCTTTGATTTTGAAGTGCATGTCTCTCCAATAAAGCTTGTTTTTCAAACGATTATCGTATTTGTCCGAAATGTTGATTCCACCAATAAAACAAGTTTCGGCATCAATAATTATGAGTTTTCTGTGGTTTCTGTAATTGATGCGGTTGGCGAAATTGATGAATGCGATTTCGTAAAACGGATAAGCCTTCACCCCGTTTTTCCGCAGTTTGGGTACCATGGTTTTTCGGATAGAACGGCTGCCAAAATCATCATAAATCAAGCGAACTTCCACGCCTTCTTTTGCTTTTTCTATTAGAATTTGAGCAATTTCATTGCCTGTTTTATCATTTTCATAAATGTAATATTCTATATGGATATGATGTTTGGCAGCTTTGAGTGCTTTGATGAGTTCAGGAAATTTCTCTTCGCCGTTGAAAAGTATTTCTGTTTGATTTTTTCCGGTGGCAAAACCCAATGGTTTGTGAGGATACAAGAGATTGAGTTCATAAAAATTGGGAAATTGATTTTCAAGTTCTTTTTGTGATTGCAGTCTATAGGTAGAAATAAAACGCCTGATTTCCTCGCTTCTATGGTTGTCAATTAGCAGTTTCTTTGAATAGAGTTTTTTCTTGCGGTAATTCAGCCCGACCGAAAAATAAACGAGCATCCCGATTACAGGCAAAAAAACAGTGAGTAAAATGTAGGCCGCTGTTTTGGTGGGATTGTCGGTATCGTACACGATTCGGATGACCACCAAGGTAACCAGCAGCACATACAGAATTTCAATGATAAGAATAAGATTCAATGCTTTATTTTTGAATGTCTAAATTAGCGAAAATTTAATCTAATCATAAATCAAATATTTTTCTCTGACCGATTTAAATTCTTCAAGTTCTTCGTGCCATGTAGCTTTGATTTGTTCGGCCGCCCAACCCGCATCAATTTGTTTTCTCAATTCATCGGTTCCAGCCAATTTATCAATCCAAAATTCTCCGGAATTCTTAATCCAAAATGGCTCTTTTCCTTCATAATTTCGATGGGCTTTAATCAGCCATTCCAAATTGATTTCGGACAAATAAGTTGTGTTGCTCAAATCTTCGCCATAACAAACCTGACCTTGAAATCTTGGGCTTTTTGAACCTGAATTTGGTTTGGGTACAAACTGATAATCCATGTTTTTCAGATAAGGCGAACCATAAATCTGGAAAGCTTTGTCTGTTCCTCTGCCTTCACTTCCGTTGAAAGCTTCAAAAAAACAAGTACTCGGATACAAATTGATTGCCCGATCATTCGGCAGATTTGGGGAGGGTTTTATTGGTAATGAATATTTGGATTTGTGGGAATAATTCTTCAGCGGAACAACAGTCAAATCGCATTTTATTCCATTGGCCAACCAGCTTTCCCCATTGATCATTTGGGCATATTCTCCAATAGTCATCCCATAAACCACTGGCACCGGGTGCATTCCTACAAAAGATTTGAATTTCGGTCTCAAAACCGGTCCATCCACATAATGTCCGTTTGGATTGGGCCTGTCCAGCACGATAAGTGGAATATCATTTTCAGCAGCAGCTTCCATTACATAATGCAAAGTAGAAATATAGGTGTAAAATCTTGCACCTACATCCTGAAGGTCAAAAATAATGACATCCAGTTCTTTGAGTTGTTCTGCTGTTGGTTTTTTGTTTTTTCCATAGAGCGAAATTACCGGAAGTCCGGTTCTATCATCAACTCCTGATTTTACGCTTGCACCTGCATCCGCATCTCCCCGAAAACCATGTTCGGGTGAAAATATTTTTTTGACATTAAGCTTATTTTCCAAAAAGAAATCAACTATACTTTCATACCGGTTGACCGGATTTTTTTTGTACTTGTTTTTTAATTGGGTCAATTCAGAAACCTTTCCTGTCTGATTGGTAACCACAGCTATTTTTTTTCCTTCTACCAAAGGAAAATACAGTTCGGGCTGTTCGGCTCCTACAACAATTTGACGGGAAATCAATTCCACTTTTTGGCCATCGTCCACCGCATTGTACTTCGGTTTTATTTCTTGTCCAAACATGAAATTCGAGGAACAAAGTAGCAATGACAGCGACAGGAAAATCTTAAACTTCATACTTATCATTTTTTGTAAAACTAAATCTTTTTATGCGACGACAGCATATTTTTAGGATTGAGAATTTCGTCCAGTCTTTCCTTGCTCAACAAACCATGTTCCAAAACGAGTTCATAAACACTTTTGCCTGTTTGGAGTGCTTCTTTTGCAATTTGGGTTGATTTTTTATAACCTATATAGGGATTAAGTGCAGTCACAATTCCAATACTGTTTTTGACCATTTTTTCACAAACCTCAGGGTTGGCAGTGATGCCGTCTATACATTTCTCTACCAGCGTTTCCAACGCATTTCCGAGCAATTGAATGCTTTCCATGATTGAAAAACTCATCACCGGCTCCATTACATTGAGCTGAAGCTGACCTGCTTCTGCAGCAAAAGCGACCGCCAAATCGTTGCCGATGATTCTGAAACACACCTGATTGAACATTTCGGGAATCACCGGATTGACTTTGCCGGGCATGATGGAGGAGCCGGGCTGCACGGCCGGAAGATTGATTTCGTTCAAACCTGCTTTGGGACCCGATGACAGCAAACGCAAATCATTTCAGATTTTTGAAAGCGTCAGTGCAGTTCTTTTCAAAGCCGAAGAATAACTGACAAAAGCACTGGTATCGGGCGTTGCCTGTATCAAATCTTCAGCTGAAAACAATGGAAGACCGCTCATTTCCTTCAGATTTCTAATGCAGATTTCAGTGAAATTCTCAGGTGTGTTCAATCCGGTGCCAATGGCCGTTCCTCCCATATTGACCGACAACAATAAGTTTGCATTTCTTCGCAATTCTTCAGAGTCAAGTTCAACAGAACGAGCAAAAGCTTCAAATTCACTTCCCAAAGTCATCGGGACCGCATCTTGCAACTGAGTACGACCCATTTTGATGATATCAGAAAATTCAACTGCTTTTCGCCTGAAGGCTTTGATTGTTTCATTCAACTTAATTTCCAATTGCCGGTTCATGCTGAAAAGTGCAATTTTGATTGCTGTAGGGTAAGCATCATTGGTGGACTGTGCGTAATTGATGTGATCATTGGGAGAACAATATTTGTACTCTCCTTTTTTGTGCCCCATCAATTCCAATGTACGATTGGCAATGACTTCATTTGCATTCATGTTCACAGAAGTACCTGCGCCACCCTGAATCATGTCCACTGGAAATTGAACATCCATTTTTCCATCGATCACTTCATCACAAGCCAATTCAATGGCTCTAAAAAGTTTTTCGTCCAAAATTCCCAACTCAAAATTTGTTCTGGCGGCAGCCTTTTTGACAAAACCCAATGCCCTAATCATTTCAGGAAATTCCGACAAACGGTGGTGTGAGATGTTGAAATTATTCACTGCCCTTTGGGTCTGAACACCGTAATAGGCTGCTTCCGGTACTGAAAGTTCACCTATCAGATCGTTCTCTTTTCTATAATTCATGGATTGTTTATTGAATAAAGTGACCCAAATTTAAGTTTTTTCTGTACCGAAATTCGGTTCTGCACATCATTTTTTACAAAAAAATAAGAAATCATTCTTGCTTAAACTCATTTGAAGCTGATTCTGGCATCCAAAATTTACCAAAAGCAAACAGAAGCAGTCAAACTAATACAAAATTCTATTGTACCTTTGCCCACTGAAAAAAAATAAGAAAAATGCAATTATCAGAACAGGAAATCATTCGTCGCGAGAAACTCGCCCAACTGCAAATGCTGGGTATAGATGCTTATCCGGCTGCCGAATTCAAAACCACTTCTACTGCCGAAGAAATTCTGAAGAATTTTGAAGACGGGAAACCCGTGAAATTGGCCGGTAGAATGATGTCTGTTCGTTTGATGGGAAAGGCTTCCTTTGCTGAGTTACAGGACAGTACGGGCAGAATTCAGTTGTACATTGCACGGGATTCAATCTCCAATGACGAGCAAGGAACCGAATACAATGTGCTGTTCAAAAAATTGTTGGACATCGGTGATTTCATAGGAATTGAAGGCCATCAATTCAAAACCAAAGTGGGGGAAATCTCCGTCCATGTCACCAAATTGAGTCTGCTTTCTAAAGCTTTGCGACCACTGCCGGTAGTGAAAACCGATGACGAAGGAAAGGTACACGATGCCTTCACCGATCCGGAAGCCAGATACCGTATGCGTTATGTGGATTTGGTGGTGAATCCTCATGTGAAAGAGATTTTTATCAAAAGAACAAAGATGTTCAATGCCATGCGGGAATATTTCAACGAAAAAGGCTATATCGAAGTTGAAACGCCTATTTTACAACCCATTCCGGGGGGTGCTGCCGCCCGACCTTTTGTGACGCATCACAATGCATTGGACATTCCGCTTTATCTGAGAATCGCCAATGAATTGTATCTAAAAAGACTGATTGTCGGCGGATTTGACGGCGTCTATGAATTCTCCAAAAACTTCCGAAACGAAGGCATGGATCGCACCCACAATCCGGAATTTACGGCCATGGAAATTTATGTTGCCTACAAGGATTATAACTGGATGATGAATTTCACCGAAAAACTGTTGGAACATTGCGCCATTGCGGTAAACGGAAGTACAAAATCCACTTTTGGTGAACATGAAATCGAATGGAAAGCGCCTTATCCGAGAATTTCCATGCGCGATGCAATTTTGAAATACACCAGATTTGACATCAAAGGAAAATCCGAAGAAGAAATCCGTCAAGCAGCTATTTCAATGGGTATTGAAGTCGATGACACCATGGGGAAAGGAAAATTAATTGATGAGATATTTGGTGAAAAATGCGAAGGAAACTTCATTCAACCGACTTTCATTACAGATTATCCGATAGAAATGTCGCCGCTTACCAAAAAACACCGTTCGGAAGAAGGTTTGACCGAGCGATTTGAACTGATGGTTTGCGGCAAAG
>JAQVKJ010000068.1 GCA_028694715.1 Weeksellaceae bacterium
ATCGAAAAGGGGCTGGGTAATTATGACCCAAAAAAAGTAAGATTGGTTTTGGTTTCCATAGACCCTGAAACCGATACACCCGAAAAAATGGAAGAATATTTGAAACTGAATGATTTTGTTGGAGAACAATGGTTGTTTTTGAGAAGTGACGAATCCAGCACCAGAGAATTCGCAAATGTACTTTCGGTGAAGTACAAACAAATTTCTCCGATTGATTTTTCACATTCTAATATCATCAGCGTTTTTTCTGACAGAGGTGTGCTGACTTTTCAGAAAGAAGGACTGGACAGTGATGTGAGTGAAATTGTCGGTGAGGTAAAAAAACAATTAAGAAATTCATAATTTAACAAACAAAACAATGAAGAGATTTATTTTAGCATTCGGATTTTTGGCCTTTGTATTCTCATGCTCATCCAACGAAAAATCAGTCGCTCAGGATGTCACCATCGATTACTCAAACGCTGATATAGATTATGCAGAACAAGCGGTCGAAACTGCTGAAGTGCCTGGTATGGAAGATGGGCTTTCACTCATTGAGGGTTCTGATTGCCTGGCCTGCCACACGGTGGACACAAAGGTTATAGGACCGAGCTACCATGAAGTTGCCGCAAAATATACAGTAGCTGACATCGAAATGCTGGCTCAGAAAATCATTGACGGTGGTGCAGGAAACTGGGGCGAAGTACCCATGACACCACACCCCGATTTGAATATGGACAAAGCAAAGACTATGGTTGAATATATACTTTCGCTAAAACAATAATGTTTTTTAAAAAATGATTTGAAGAGCAGTTCTGTATTGGAACTGCTTTTTTTATGATTTAATCCGATATAGAACCCTTTGAATAGTTCCTCCATTTTTCTATCAGACTGCGCATGTCGTTGGGAATCGGTGATTCAAAAAACATTCTCTCACCGCTGAGCGGGTGGCTAAAACCAAGTGTTTTGGCGTGCAAAGCTTGTCTGGGACAAAGACCAAAACAATTTTCCACAAATTGTTTGTATTTGCTGAAAGTAGTCCCCTTGAGAATTTTATCTCCCCCATATCTTTCATCATTAAAAATCGGATGACCCATGTGTTTGAAATGCACTCTGATTTGATGCGTCCTTCCGGTTTCGAGTTTGCATTCGACCAGTGTCACATACAGGAATTCCTCCAACACTTTGTAGCGGGTAACCGCCGGTTTTCCGTGCGAACCATCTTCAAATACCGCCATCAACAATCGGTCTTTCTGATGCCGACCGATGTTGCCTTCTATGATTCCGGATTTTTCTTCAGGGCTTCCACAAACCAAAGCAGTGTACAATCGTTCAATACTTCTTGACCTGAACTGTTCTGTCAGGCTTCTCATCGCTTGTTCAGTTTTTGCAATGACCAAAAGCCCACTGGTATCTTTGTCAATGCGGTGTACCAGCCCGGGCCGTTCGAGTTCTGCGGTCATTGAAGGCAGATTTTCAAAATGATATTTGAGTGCATTGACCAATGTTCCGGTATAATTACCGTGTCCGGGATGTACCACCATGCCGGGTGCTTTGTTAATCACCGCCACCGATTCATCCTCGTAAAGGATTTCTATCGGTATATTTTGTGCAATGATATCAATTTCTCTCGGAGCCTCATCCAACACTACCTTTACTTCATCTCCGGGTTTGACTTTATGGTTTGATTTCACAGATTGTCCATTGATCCGAATCCTGCCTTCTTCTGCAGCTTTTTGAATTTTACTGCGGGTGGTGTCCGGTATAAAATTCATCAAAAATTTATCAACCCTCAACGGTTCTTGTCCCTTGTCTGCTATGAAGAAATACTGTTCAAACCAGTCTTCATTGGTATCATTCGTATGTATATTCTCGGACATATCAATCAACAAATTCCACTCCGCCGGGTTCTTCCTTAGGAATCTCTCGGTTCTCATTCTCGGTATCCTGAGTGTTCTGCGGGAGATCTTTTCCTTTGAGGTTGAACTCTTCTTCAAATTTTGCAGCTGACAGCGAGTCATTGGGTCCGTAATTTCTGAATTGAATATCGAGTGCTCTGATATTGTCCTTTAATTCTGCAGCACTTTTTTGAGACAGCCACAAGTCAATCGGTAGTCCTTGGTCATAATTGTCTTCGGGCAGCGGGTATTGATAAAACACCATCAGTTTGCTACTGTCGGTCACTGTGCCTTCAATATTGATTCGGCCGTTTTCAAACTGATTAGAAAAAATGGAAGAGCGTGCTTCATCAAGTGTCAGTCCGAGCAAGTCAGGGGTTTTCACTCCGTATTCGATTCCCTTGCCCAATACCAAATCCACTTTTGAGAATCTGGGCAATTCTGTTCCCAAGCTGATTTGTTTGCCTTTGAAGATGACGCCCAGCACCGCATCTTTTGCAATATCGGTTTTATAAATCGTGTCCCCCACTTCCAGACCGGCCAGTTTGAGCTGAGTAAATGCAAGTCGTTTTGATTTCCCTACAATGTCAGGCAGTGTGGTAGGCGACCAACCCAGTGGATTCGCCTTGATGAAAATCCTGCGGCCTTCTTTTACTTTGAAACCCTTTTCGGGGAAAAAATCAATCACTGTGTGTGGTGCGTACGAGGAATCAAATCTGACACTGTCGATTTCATAAGTCAGCTTGAGATCTTCCAGCGTTTTCAAGGCCATAGAAAGTTCCATTGATTTGAGGTCAGGAATTTCTATTTCTTGGTTTTGATTGGTATAACTTTGGAGCCATATTTTGAAAATAAAATGATAGGCACCAAAGCAAATCAGCCCCATCAACATCAGGCTGACCCAGAATTGCCATTTGATAAATGTTTTGAAGAAATTCACGAAGTTTATTTTTAATTTATCGTTAATGTGTTGGTAGTCATTGATACAATTTCAACCGACCAAAGACAAACTTACACAAAATTTATTTTGACCCATTGTCCGGATACTAGTATTTGAATCAGAAATTTATCTTTCTCTAAACAATTTACCTTCGGAATCTGGGGTAAACAATCTGCCACTGCGTCCGTCAACAAACATTTCCCAGCCGTATTCGCCGTCAGAAAATACAGGATTCCCTTTCTCACTGCTTCCTTTGGCGTCCAATTCTCTTTCCTCTCCATTGACTTTCAGCCTCACACCTATTTCATCGTCCTTTGCAAAGTAGGTCAGGAAAATGGTGTCTCCTTTTTCACTAATCAGTATTCTTGAGACCACAGTCGGGTCTTGGTTGTGGCTGTTTTGTATATTTGTTTGTGCTTCCGGTGAATCGGATTTTCTGCTGCAGGCAGTCAGACCGATACATAAAATAATTAAAACAGATGCTTTGAGCAGATTTTTCATAATTCAATTTTTGGCAAATATACAATTTAGACTGTTCAACAATTAAAGTCACAATTTATAAACAATCAAAATAATTTTTTGGGGTTAAATAATCAAATTTCAGACCCATTCTGAAACCTGCAAAAGTAGATGTGAAAAATTTTGATAAAACCTTGTTTTAATTGGCTTAAATTCAATAAATTAAACACTTAATAAAGCTTAGAAAAATCACTAACAAAAGTCATATTCTCACTATGACCTGAGTCATATAATCCGGCATTTAATAGGGTTATATTTGTGATGAAAATGAGCTTGATTGTATTCGGGCTGTAAATAAAATTTGGTAAAAACTGGATAAACACTTAATTTAACATCAATAAAATCAAAGTTGAGTTGGACAGGGCGAAAACGGGCTTCACGGCCTTCCAATTCATTGGAATGAATAAAATAAAGCCCATTAAAAAATTAATTAAAACATGAGAAAATTTAAGTCTTTATCATTAAGCGTTTTTTCAGCAGCGTTTTTGCTCTCCTGTGGGGGTGGCGGAGACAAAACGGTTGAGAGCAGCAATCAATCCGAAACCGCTGATTCTTCTCCGTCAGATTATGATCCCCAAAGAGGAATCGGGAAATGGGATGAAACCAATGTTGATGTCAGTAGTTTTGACGCAGCCATGGCTGCAGAGGGTAAAAAGATTTCTGATACCAAATGTACTTCTTGCCACAAGATGACTGACGAAAGGCTCGTAGGCCCGGGTTGGAAAGGTGTCACCGAAAGACACAAACCTTTTTGGATTATGAATTTCATTACCGAGCCCGACCCCATGATTGATGTGGATCCAAAATTACAAGAGCAATTGGAGCTTTGTTTGGTCAGAATGCCTAATCAAAATCTAACCGACAATGAAGCCCGTGCAGTTTTGGAATTCATGCGCGAGAACGATGGTGCGCAATAACAGTGAGAATAACACCTAAAATTATATCAAATGACAAAAGTAAAATTAATTGGATTAACTATTTGTGCGGCAGGATTACTCGCACTGAATGCTTGTAAGCCCAAGGGTGCTCAAAGCGCAGTTTCGGGTGATGCCGCTCAAAGGGTTTATGTGGCTCCAGGACAGTATGATGAGATTTACTCATTTACTTCAGGAGGATTTAGCGGACAGGTATCTGTCTATGGGATTCCATCGGGACGATTGTTGAAAGTACTCCCTGTATTCTCTCAAGATCCTGAAACAGGTTATGGATACAGTGAAGACTCCAAGCCAATGCTGATGACCTCACACGGTTTCATTCCTTGGGGAGACCAGCACCACCTTGCGATTTCACAGACAAACGGCGAGAACGACGGAAGATGGTTGTTTGCCAACGAGAACAACACACCTCGTGTGGCAAGATTGGATTTGACAACCTTTACAACTGCTGAAATCATCGAAATCCCGAATTCGGCAGGGAACCACTCTTCGCCTTTCATCACAGAAAACACTGAGTATGTGGTAGCAGGCACTCGTTTCAGCGTTCCATTTGATGATGAAAATGGAGATGTCCCAGTGGCTTCTTACGGAGAAAATTTCAGCGGTGCAATTTCATTCATTAAAGTTGACTCTGAAACCGGCAGGATGGACATTGATTTTCAATTGAAAACACCCCCAGTGAATTATGACCTGAGCCACACCGGCAAGGGACCAAGCAGTGGATGGTTTTTCTTCTCATCCTACAACACTGAGAAAGCATATACTTTATTGGAAGTGAATGCCTCCCAACGAGACAAAGACTTTATTCTGGCCGTAAACTGGAAGAAAGCTGCTGAACTGGCCAAAGCCGGAAAAGGCAGAACAGTTAAGACAAAATATGCACACAATGTTTATGATGAGTCAACCCATACGGCTACATCAGAACTCAAGGATGAAGTAACTGTGTTGGATGTTGTGGATTTGATTGACGAAGGAATTGCTTATTAAATTCCTTGTCCTAAATCTCCTCACGGCACCGATGTTGACCCCACCGGCGAATATTTCGTGGGTAGTGGTAAGCTGGCTTCACTGATTCCTGTTTTTTCTTTCAGCAAAATGATGAAAGCCATTGAAGACAAGAACTATGAAGGAGATTTTGACGGCATTCCGGTATTGAATTACGATGCGGTACTTCATGGAGAAGTACAAAAGCCAGGCTTGGGGCCTCTGCATACCGAATTTGACGCCCATGGAAATGCTTATACTTCCTTCTTCGTTTCTTCCGAAGTTGTAAAATGGAACATTGAGACACTCGAGGTCATTGATAGACAACCAACATTCTACTCAACAGGACACTTGACAGTAGTTGGTGGAGACACTGCAAAACCATATGGGAAATATCTGGTAGCGTGGAACAAAATTACCAAAGACCGTTATCTGCCAACCGGCCCCGAATTGGCCCAAAGTGCACAATTGTTTGACATTACCGGTGAAAAAATGGAACTCCTGCTTGACTTCCCTACCATTGGTGAACCTCACTATGCTCAGATGATTCCTGCTGACAAAATTGTTGAACAGCAAAAGAGAATCTATGACATCGACGAAAACAACCATCCGCATGTGACCAAGAGTGAAGGAGAAACCAAGATTGAAAGAAACGGCAACAGGGTAGATGTGTACATGACGCTGATTAGATCTCACTTGACTCCTGATGTTATTGAAGGAATTTTTATGGGTGATGAAGTCTATTTCCACATCACAAACCTTGAACAAGATTGGGACTTGCCACACGGATTTGCAGTAATGGGTAACAACAACGCAGAAGTGTTGATTTTGCCCGGCGAAACCAAAACGCTCAAATGGAATCCGACCCGTGTGGGTATCATTCCATTCTATTGTACCGACTTCTGTAGTGCACTGCACCAGGAAATGCAGGGATATGTTAGAGTTTCACCTGCAGGAAGCAATACACCGTTGAGATACGGTACCGGAGACAATGCTCCCGGAATAGATTAATTTAATTAATTTTGACAAAGAGTTGTCTCAAGTTTCATTGAGACAACTCTTTACTAATTACTAATAAATCAAAAACATGAACGCAGCCAAACGCACCTCATTGAAACCCATCACACGAATTTTATCAGCAATTGCAGGTCTGGCAATGTTCAGCACAATTGTCCTGCCCATATGGAAAATAGAGCTGACAGCACCACAATACCCTGAGGGTCTGGAAATGTTTATTTATTCTAACAAATTGGGTGGTGAAGTGGACATCATCAATGGTTTGAACCACTATATCGGTATGCACGAAATTCACGAAAAAGACTTTGTAGAATTCCAGATTCTTCCTTATGTACTGGGATTACTGGCTGTTTTCGGAATACTCACTGCCATTGTTAACCGTAAATGGTTCTTCTACTTGTGGTGTGCATTTTTTGTAACCTTTGTTATTGTACTCGGACTTGACTTCTATTTCTGGCTATACAATTACGGACACAACCTTGACCCCACTGCACCGATTCAGGTGCCGGGAATGACCTATCAGCCGCCATTGATTGGATTCAAGCAACTGCTCAATTTCGGTGCCTTCTCCATTCCGGCT
>JAQVKJ010000069.1 GCA_028694715.1 Weeksellaceae bacterium
GTATTTTGTGTTTAAAAATGATTTTTTTAGGCTAAGCAAATTAAGACTCAGTAAAAACTTTCATAAAATCAAATTTCAAATCCCTGATTTCTGCTAACAAATCATCAAAAACCTGTTGCACTGTTTTGATTTCGTCGATGAGTGCAGAAGATTGTCCCGCCTGAAATTCACCCGAAATTAAATCCCCCTCAAACATTCCTTTTTTGGGTCGAGCCCTGCCGAGCAGTTTAGCGAGTTCCTCTTTGGACGCACAGTTTTCATAAGCATTGACCAACTCATGATAGAATTCTGTTTTGATGATTCTAACCGGAGCCAATTCTTTTAGTGTGAGCACGGTATCGCCTTCACCGGCGTTCACAAGGATATTTTTGTATGTTTCATGTGACGAGGCTTCAAAGGTGGCTGCAAATCTAGACCCCAACTGAACACCGTCTGCACCCAACACCATTGCTGCGACAATCTGACTTCCGGTGGCAATTCCTCCGGCTGCAATCAATGGAATATTGACATGTTTTTTTACATTCGGAATCAGACAGAGCGTAGTGGTCTCATCCCTGCCATTATGTCCGCCTGCCTCAAAGCCTTCCGCTACAACAGCATCCACACCTGCATCTTGCGCTTTTAATGCGAATTTCACACTGCTTACTACATGTACCACAGTTATCCCTTCATTTTTAAGGGTTTCTGTCCATATCTTTGGGTTTCCAGCTGAAGTGAAGACCACAGGAACTTTGTATTTTAGGATGGTTTCAATGTGTTTGTCAATATCAGGATAGAGCATTGGCAGATTTACGCCGAAGGGTTTGTCAGTCGCTTGCTGACATTTTTTCACATGTTCCTCAAGTACATCGGGATACATGCTTCCGGAGCCAATCAGCCCCAACCCACCCGAATTACTGACTGCTGCTGCCAGCCTCCAACCGCTGTTCCACACCATACCCCCTTGAATAACAGGGTATTTGGTTTTTAGAATTTCAGTTATTTTGTTTGCCATTTTTTCGATACATTTGCCCAAAAATATAAAAAATAAACTCAAGGACTGACACAAATTTTTTGGCAAATTTTTTGATAAGTCCGAAGCGATTGTTATCATGTGCAATCAGAATTGAATGAATAACCTGTAACTTATAAAGTTTTGTAATATGTATTGGACTTTAGAATTGGCATCCTATTTAAGCGATGCACCCTGGCCTGCAACCAAGGACGAATTGATTGACTACGCAATTCGAACTGGCGCTCCGCTTGAGGTAGTTGAAAATCTTCAGTCGATTGAAGACGAAGGCGATTCTTACGAAAGTATAGAAGAAATTTGGTCTGACTATCCAACAAACGAAGATTTTTTGTGGAATGAAGATGAGTATTAAACCAAAGCCCCGAGCGGGCTTTTTTATTTCAAATAATTTCGCTAACGCCTTTGAATGGCGTATATTTGCGATGATTTTACCCCGGTAATAAATTACCAAAAAAAATAATCTATGAGTATTGTTGAAAAAGTATTAAAAGGTTTTTTGGGCGATAAAAACAAGAAAGATGTCAAAGAACTGCAGAAATATGTTGAGAAGGTGAATGAAGTTGAGAAACATATTTCACAATTATCCAACGATGAACTGAGAGCCAAAACTCTTGAATTTAAATCTAAACTCAAGGAGGCCATTAAAGCCCAGAAAGAAGAAATCGAAAAACTAAAAAAGGAAGCCGAAGATATTTTGGATTTTGACCAGAAAGAACTCGTGTACGAACAAATCGACAAAATCAATAAGGAAGCCTACGAAATTGAAGACAATGTACTGACAGAAATCCTTCCCGAAGGTTTTGCAGTAGTCAGAGAAACGGCAAGAAGATTTGCAACCTATCCTGAAATTGAGGTTACCGCATCTCCCTTTGACCGAGAACTCTCCGGAACCAAATCTTATGTTGAACTGATTGATGAGGAGAAGGCGGTATGGAAAAACCATTGGGATGCTGCCGGAAAAGAAGTGGTTTGGGACATGGTGCATTATGATGTACAGCTGATCGGAGGAACTGCACTTCATCAAGGGAAGATTGCAGAAATGCAGACCGGTGAAGGTAAAACCTTGGTGGCTACACTTCCGGTGTATTTGAATGCGCTCACAGGTCGTGGTGTACATCTGGTAACCGTAAATGATTATTTGGCAAAACGGGACTCCGCATGGATGGCACCCATCTTTGAATTCCACGGACTCAGAGTGGACTGTATAGACAACCACCAGCCAAATTCAGAAGGAAGAAAAAAAGCATACAAATCCGATATAGTGTACGGAACCAACAACGAATTTGGATTCGACTACCTGCGTGACAATATGGCAAACACACCCGAGGGGCTGGTTCAACAAGAACTTAATTATGCCATTGTCGATGAGGTGGACTCGGTCTTGATTGATGATGCGCGTACCCCACTGATTATTTCAGGCCCCGTTCCTCAGGGAGACCGTCAAGAATACGATACACTCAAACCCAAGGTTGAAAAAATATACAACATTCAAAGAGAAGAATTGGGTAAAACACTAAACAAAGCCAAAAAGCTCTGCGAAGAAGGAGACCGCAAGGAGGGGGGATTCAATTTGTATCAGGTTTATAGGGGACTGCCCAAATACAAACCCTTGATTAAATTTTTGAGTCAAGAAGGTATCAGAACCCAGATGCAGAAAACAGAAGCGCATTACATTGCGGACAACAATCGAGAAATGCCAGAAGTTGATCAACATTTGTATTTTGTGATTGACGAAAAAAACAACCAAGTAGAACTGACCGATAAAGGAATTGAATACCTTTCTCAAGGAATGGAAGATCCCGACTTTTTCGTATTGCCAGAAGTTGGGAATGTGCTGGCTGAAATCGAAGCCAAACAACTTTCAAAAGAGGAGGAACTGAGAGAAAAAGAAGACTTTTTTAGAGATTTTTCAATCAAATCAGAGAGAATTCATACCCTTACTCAATTACTCAAAGCATACACATTGTTTGAGAAAGATGTCGAATATGTGGTGATGGACGGACAAGTGAAAATCGTGGACGAGCAAACCGGCCGTATCATGGATGGCCGCCGATATTCCGATGGACTCCATCAGGCGATTGAAGCCAAAGAAAGCGTGAAGGTAGAAGCCGCAACCCAGACTTTTGCTACCGTTACACTCCAGAATTATTTCAGAATGTACAACAAACTGGCGGGGATGACCGGTACAGCCGAAACCGAAGCAGGTGAATTCTGGGAAATTTACAAACTGGATGTTGTGGTGATTCCCACAAATCGTCCGGTCATCAGAAAAGACTTGAACGACAAAATATACAAAACCAATCGCGAAAAATTCAATGCGGTCATCGAAGAAATCGTGGATTTGTCTCAAAATCAAAAAAGACCCGTGTTGGTGGGTACCACCAATGTGGAAACCTCAGAATTGTTGAGTCGTGCGCTTCAGCTGAGGAAAATTGAACACAATGTGCTGAATGCCAAATTACATAAAAAAGAAGCCGACATCGTTACAGAGGCCGGTCGTCCGGGCATAGTGACCATCGCAACCAATATGGCAGGCCGTGGTACCGACATCAAAATCACCCCTGAAGTCAAAGAAGCCGGAGGTTTGGCCATCGTGGGTACAGAAAGACACGATTCACGACGGGTGGACAGGCAGCTGAGAGGTCGTTCTGGTCGTCAGGGAGACCCCGGAAGTTCCCAGTTCTATGTGTCGCTCGAAGACAATCTAATGCGAATTTTCGGTTCTGAAAAGATGGCGAGATGGATGGACAAAATGGGCCATCAAGAAGGAGAAATGATTCAGCACTCAATGCTCTCAAAATCCATTGAAAGAGCACAGAGAAAAGTAGAAGAGAACAACTTCGGTATCAGGAAAAGATTGCTTGAGTATGACGATGTGATGAACAAACAGAGAGAAGTTATTTACAAAAGAAGAAAGAATGCTTTGTTTGGCGAAAGACTCGATTTGGACATTGCCAATATGATATACGACACTTCGCTTTCCATTACTACTGAAGCCAAAAACAACGAGAACTTTAAACAGTTTGAACTCGATCTTATCAAGTATTTTACAATGGATTCACCAGTGGATGAGAGTGGATTCAAAACAACTTCGGTAGCAGATCTTACAGTAAAAGTTTACAAAGCAGCAATGCAGGATTATCAGAACCATATTGCGCATCAGGCAGAAAAAGCATATCCGATTATCGCAAATGTATATGAAAATCCATCCAATCATTTCACCAGAATTCAGGTGCCTTTTACAGATGGCATCCGCACCCTTATGGTGATTACCGATTTGAAGGAATCCTACGAAACCGAAGGTAAAAGACTGCTGAAAGACTTTGAAAAAGGAATTGTACTTAGCCTGATTGACGAATATTGGAAAGAACACCTCAGAGATGTAGATGACCTGAGGAGATCTGTGCAGACAGCTTCATACGAACAAAAAGACCCCTTGGTGATATACAAACAGGAATCGTTCTTTATTTTCCAACGAATGCTCGACAGAGTCAACAAAGAAATCTTTTCTTTCCTGTTCAAAGGCGAGCTTCCCACACCTGATCCGGAACAGATTCAGCAGGCAAAACAATCCAAACAAGAAAAAGTACAGACCAATCAAGGTGAGAGAGAATCCGGAGGACAAGGTGGCGGTGGAAACAATTACTTTAATAATTCTCCGACTTCCACAAATGCACCACAAAGCAGACCCGAAATCACTGCACCCAGAACGGTTGTGAAAATCGGAAGAAATGAAAGGGTCTCCATCCGGAATATCAACACCGGTGAAAAACAACAGATGAAATTCAAACAAGCTCAGTCACTGATTGAAAACGGAGAGTGGGTGTTGACAGAAGATTGATACACACGGGGTTTTGGTTTTTTCAATGCCCCGTATTCAATACATCAGCAAGCAGATGAGTACTTGGCTTTTTTTCAAATAACATTTACTATTTTTGTCGGATGAAAATACTCGTAACAGGTACCGCCGGGTTTATCGGTTTTCATCTTGCCGAAAAATTGCTGAAAAGAGGAGATGAAGTCATGGGGTTGGATTCAATCAATGATTATTACGATGTTGCCGTTAAATATGGTCGTTTAAACAAAAGCGGTATTGAAAAACACCAAATCGAATACAACCAACCGGTGCAAAGCACTGTGCACGAGAATTATCAATTCATTCAGCTGGATCTTGAAGACAAAGAAAACCTCAAAAAACTCTTCGAAGAACAAAAGTTTAACCGGGTGATCAATATGGCTGCACAGGCCGGAGTAAGGTATTCGCTGACCAATCCCGATGCGTACATAGAATCAAACATCGTTGGATTTTTGAACTTGTTAGAATGCTGTCGTCACCACAAAATTGAACACCTGACCTATGCGAGCAGTTCGAGTGTCTATGGGCTGAACCATCGGCAACCATTCTCTACGGCAGACAATGTGGATCATCCAATCAGTCTATATGCGGCGAGTAAGAAATCTAATGAATTGATGGCACATACCTACAGTCATCTCTACGACTTACCTACCACAGGACTCAGGTTCTTTACGGTCTATGGTCCGTGGGGTCGCCCCGACATGGCTCTCTTTCTGTTTACTAAAGCAATGATTGAAAACCGGCCGATTGATGTTTTTAATCACGGAAATATGCAACGAGATTTTACCTACATAGACGATATTACAGAAGGCGTCATTAGGGTCAATGACAGTCCACCGGTGAGAAATCCCGATTGGAATCCTGATTCAGACGATGCTTCAACATCTTCAGCACCATATAAAATCTACAATATCGGAAACAATCATCCGGTCAAACTAATGGATTTTATTAAAGCCATCGAATTCAAGCTGGGCAAAACCGCAAAGAAAAATTTTCTACCCATACAAGCAGGCGATGTACCTTCTACTTATGCCGATGTATCCGATTTGATTAGAGATTTCAATTATCGTCCCCAAACACCTATTCAACAAGGCATTGACCGTTTTATTGAATGGTATATAGATTTTTTTGGAGTGGAAATCTAACCGATTTATTTTTGGACAAAACAAATAGGTAAGCTTGGGAAATCCTTTGTTTTGATAAATTCAGACTAAATTTGCAAATCAACAAAATCAGGTTTTGAAAAAATACTCAAAGAAATTAAGCGTTCAACTCATCGCAGAAATATTCTCAGCATTCGACATACAGCATATAGTGCTTTCACCCGGTTCAAGAAATGGAGCATTGGCAACGCATTTCAGCCATCATCCGAAATTCAAAACATACAGCATAGTGGACGAGCGTTCTGCGGGTTTTGTAGCACTGGGCATGGCGCAGCAACTAAAAAAACCGGTGGTTGTCTGTTGCACTTCCGGTTCTGCTTTGGTCAATTATTATCCTGCGGTGACCGAGGCTTTTTATCAGAATGTCCCCTTGATTGTTCTTTCTGCCGATCGACCTGAACAGATGATTGATCAGTTTGATGGTCAAACCATCCGACAGAAAGATGTCTTTGCTTCTCATATTCTCAGCCAAGTGCAATTGTCTGAAGACGAATCTCCGGAGGCACTTAGCCATCATCTGACTTTGGTCAAAAAAGCCTTGGCTGAATGTATTTTCAAATCAGGTCCGGTACATATCAATATGCCCTTTTCTGAACCTTTGTACGAATTCCAACCGACCATAGATATTCATTTTGAGAAGTTTGAAATTCCCAAAAAAATTAAAACATCTTTTGAGATTTCTGATTTTGCAGACCGATGGAATTCAGCCCAAAAGAAATTAGTTTTGGTAGGTCTGCATTCTCCCGACAAAAAGTTGAACCAACTGTTGAGCAAACTTGCGGACGATGATTCTGTGGCCGTTTTGACCGAAACGACTTCC
>JAQVKJ010000070.1 GCA_028694715.1 Weeksellaceae bacterium
TATCATTATCAAATTTCCTCCGAAGGTAGGATTGTTTGAATTAATAGAATCGAACAATGATAATTATGTTTTTACTATTTCTGTAAATAATCGCACATACATGTCTAAATCGGTCTCAGTACACATTACCGATTTGGTGGAAAGTACCAACCCCATGCAGTTGGATTTTGTGAAAGGAAAATTTGAAGGCGTTATGAAATATTTCTACACCGAAGACCGCATAGAAAAAGAAGATGCCCATACCATTTATGGTGATTTTCAATACATCTCACCCAAATACCAAAAGAAACTTAAAAAGAAGAAAAAGAAATGAAACTCAACATTTTATACTTACTATTAGCTATATACACTACTATGGGTTGCAACAACAGCCCTTCGGCAACGCATAAAGCTGAAAATCCCGGTAATACTGCCCAACAAAAACACGAAGAGACAGACAATAAGTTTGATGATCAGGAAATCGTGGCACAAATAGCAAAAGTGAAGCATGAAAAAGTTTATACGGCCGAAGAAATGGAAGCTTTTTTTCCCGAGCAGCTTGCGGGAATAGGTATTACAGACATTTTGTCAATACCCAACAACCAAACCTCTGTGGGTAAATATACACTGAACCATAACAAAAAGATAGAGGTGCACTTGTCAGACGGTGGCGGAGAACACGGAGAAACGATTGTCCGGCATTTTATGGGTGTAAGCAAGCAAACTTACAAAGAGACGAACGGAAATAACTATGTAAGGCCGGTAACCGAGGGAGGCATTAAGGCTTCAGAATCCTACAGGGATTACAATCAAGAATACGAAATGGCCTTTTTTCTTCCGGAACGCTTTGGTATCAGGTTTCGATCGAATGGTTTGGACAGGGACGAAGCCTGGGAAGCAATTCATGTATTCATATCGCATTTAAAACAAAATCAATAACACCATGAATTATCCAAAAATTTTATATTTCACATGCCTGTTGAGCGTAATGATCCTTTTCGGCTGTAATAACAGTTCCAATAGCAATTCTTCAGACGAAAAAACAGCTGAGGAAATTGGCAAGGCAATTTTACACACAAATCTTACTGACATCTCCTCTATTTCTGTTGAAGAATTAGAGGCGTGGTTGCCCAAAACCTTGGGCGGCATGTCATTGACTTCCTCGGCACCCGGGTCAATGAGCCATTTCTTCGGAGACCGATTTTCAATCAACCTAAGCAGTACACGGATAAGCCGTGAGGCAGCTTGGGAGGCATTTCACTCTCTTCCATTAGACAAATTATTAAACTAAAAACGAATATCATGAAAACAAAAACACAAATTATCATGCCCATCGTTTTGGCGATAGCCTTACTAAGTATCGTTGGTTGCTCCAAGGACGATGATCCCGAAAAGAGAGAATCCTATGTCAAATACAACATTTCCGGAGTTGTAGTAAACGACAACTTCCGAATCTTTGCTAATGGCGAAGACAGTGACTACACCAATGTTGACTTGACAGGGGGATTGGTTATCAATGTAGAGTCCAACGAGGGAAACATCAAAATGACCGCAATAGGTTATAGAGGTTACGGACACACAATGGATGATGTCAGGGAGGTTACCTTTAAGCTACCCCCCCCCGCAAGGGGTCACTCGATGTGGGGACACTTTTTCCCGGACCGACTTACATTTCGTCCGGGGAGCCTGTTTATAACGCATCTTTTCACCCTTTCTTTCAATCCGATGTCACGCTGTATGACCATAATAATGACGGGATGAATGACTTGACCTCAGGATTGATAACCGAATCCATGGCCATCACTGTCACGGCTTATAAAGAAGAAGTAAATAGTCTGGGCATAGCTGTGGTCACCCACATCAAAGGAACTTTTCAGGGTACAGGTTATTTTGAATATTTCACCGGGCCAAACACTGAACCCGGCAAGTTGAGCCATACCATTGAAGGCGAATTTGAATACTATAAAGAATAACAATTATCAATCATTTCTAAAACAAATACTATGAAAAACAATTTTAACATCCTGTTCACTATGATTTTGGTCATCGGCATACAAAGTATGGCTGTTGCCCAAAGAAAATACGATATTCCGAAATACAAAGTTTCCGACGGAACCAAAGTGGTTTTGGTCGTAAACAGCAATTCCGGGCAAGTTGAAGATTTGGTCATGTTCTCAAAACTCAAAAAAGAAGACGCAGCTCCCAATAAAACTTATTATGCAGGCGTGCTGTATGGAAAATTTTCACAAACCCCCAATAAAAAAATTGCCATAGACAGAAGACAAAAATCCCTGAAACTGAAAGACCCAAACAAAATTTCTTTTTCAAAGTTGAATGATGCTAAATTTTCGATCAAACCCAATACAAACAGCATTATTATTTTGGATATCGATAAAACCTTTCTTCCTGGCGATCATTTTTTGCCCGGCGATCATTTTCTCCCAGGCGATCACTTTTTGCCGGGTGATCATTTTCTCCCGGGAGACCATTTTGATCATCACATTAACAAAAAGAAAAAAACGGTAGCATTAATAAAACATTAACTGAAAATTTTATTTGTTATGAAACTTTTTTTAAAAAATGCGTGTTGCTGTTTACTTGTTTTCGTAATTTTTTCATGCAAAAACGCTAATAAAAACAGTGACTCTTTTTCCACCGAAAAATCAACTCAAAGCAAAGAAGCAATGATTCTCAACATAGATGGAGAAACCTATAAATACAAATTTGACGATTTGTCCGGAGATTGCTTTTGGGATGCGACAGCCGAGATTGTTCGGGCAAAATTTCGTACCCGATTGGACAAAACGGACATCAAGCAACTTACGCTCAATTTCAACCTTTGGGGTTCTGATTTGATATCGAGTGTCCCCAATACATTTGATGTCGTCAATACTTCAAATCAGGGAGTCAGACGTGCCGATATCAATATAGCTGATACCGAAAGAGCTTCGAGCCAAAATTTAGCGTTGCTTAACGGCAGCATTACCGTTCATCAATGGACAGAAGACCATATCCATTTTAGTTTTGAAGGTGAAGCCGGAGAAATGCTAAACCCGCAAACCACAGTTCCCATATCGGGAACTGTCAATATGAAATGCTCTAAACGATAATTATGAATTTACTGAAAACCCTACTGATTATTTTCGCTTTTACTCTTGTTTCCTGTAACAACAGTAGCCAAAAAGAGACTTCGGAAAATCACACAGAACCCAAAAATACTAAAAGTAATTCTAAAGACCCGATTGTCTTTACTATTGACGGTAAAACCCGTACTATCAAAGCCAGTGAACGAGAAGCAGATGTAGCCAATCTGGATGAATCGCCCATTAGGTATTTGTTCAGGAAAAGAACCGTTAAGGGCGAGAAACCTCAATTTGAAATTGACTTTGTTTTTAGCGACAAAGAAAACCTTTCTGAACTGCCAAAAACTTATGACCTCACGAAAACCCCTTCTCTACATTCGACAGCCAGTCTAAGTTTTTTTGACTTTGAACGGAAGGTAGAAAAATCGACGAACAAAAGACTCATTTTTGACAAGGGAACAATTACAATTTTTGAATTAAACAAAGACAAGATTCATTTTGAATATGAAGGCGAAGTGCATGAACTGATGAATAATCAAAACAGATTTCCCGTTTCGGGGCAAGTAAATGTTAGTTATTAAAAATATGATTGTCCTTATTACTTATAATTGGTTGTTTTGTCATTCCGATTAAAGTGCAGTGCAACGGAACGAAACAGAGGAATCTTATGATGAAGATTTCTCCTCCCGATAGCTATCGGGATGTCGAAATGACAAAATATTACATTATTACACATTTCGTATAATCAATAAAAAAATCGAAAAATGAAACATTTAAACTTATTAACACTTTTATTGGCTGTTGTATTATTGTCGTGCAACAAAGACGATGACACGCCTAAAGCTGACAGTAAATTATTTTATGCCGAAATAAATTACAGCTTGGCAGGCGCCTCAGTAAACGGAACTTATAACATTATCACCAATAGCCAATATTCCAGTGGCATAAATGCCCTGATGCTTTATTTTCCGCCGGGTATTGAAGAAGATATTGATGAAAAAGCAGGAGTTACCCTACAGGATTATAACCAACTTTTACGATTTACCATAATGACTCCTGCCAAACTCGGGTTGGTTGAAATATTGGATGGAAATACCTATGGGAATGAAATTGCTTTTGGTTTTGAAGAAATGGAATTGACTGCTTCCAGCGTTTCTGTTAATATTACTGAAATTCTGATGTATGAATTACCGGAAACTCCTGGTTTAAAACATGTTGCCGCTTATGTTGGCAGCTTTGAAGGGGTTGTAAATCACGAATATTATGATGACAATGGTGTATTGGTGGTAGAACCACACTTAGCAAACGGCAATTTTGAAATATACAATCCTCTCTAATTCGGTTTCGGGGCAGATATATATGAGTGTAGGCTGGGTCAGAAATATACCACAACCTTAATAAACATTATTGGCACATCAGCCCTTCTGTTAGCCCTCGTAGAATTAGAAAGTCCTCAGGTGATGTCTCATGATTTTCAGAGTTTCCTGTCAGGGTTGTCTTTCACAAAGGCAGCCCAACTGGAAACCGATTGGGTGCTTTGACTTTTCCCTGAATTGAAGAAATGACAAACCGCAGCAGCCAGTCCGTCGGTGGCGTCGAGATGTTTTGGGATTTCTTTCAGTCCCAGCAAATGCTGCAACATGGCAGCCACTTGTTCTTTTGAAGCATTTCCGTTTCCGGTGATCGACATTTTTATTTTCTTGGGCGAGTATTCTGTAATCGGTAGTTCGCGATAGAGTCCGGCCGCCATCGCTACTCCCTGAGCACGACCGAGTTTGAGCATCGATTGAACATTTTTCCCAAAAAAAGGAGCCTCAATCGCAAGCTCATCTGGATGGTACTCGTCGATGATTGCAAGCGTCTTCACAAAAATCCTTTTGAGCCGCGCTGCGTGGGATTCATATTTGTGAAGCATCAGTTCATCAAGCAATAAAAAATTCATTTTGCTTTTTTCCACACCGATGAGTCCGAATCCCATGATGGTCGTTCCCGGATCTATGCCCAATATGATTCGCTCCATACTGCTAAGATAAGATTTGAAAATGAATCAACCGCTCTTTTCACGGACACACTCAATCCTTCAGGCTGTCCAAATAAGCCTCCCAGCCCAATGCACGGTATTTTTCGGCGGCTTCTGCCGGTTCTGCCGACTGATAAATGCCACGGCCTACGATAATAAAATCGGTGTGGTATTCGCTGAAAACCTTGGCCGGTGTATTGTATTGTTGCCCTTTGGAATCACCCGATGAGCTAAAGTTCACGCCGGGAGTAAATAGCAGCAGATGGTCAGAAACTTTCCGTTGTGCCACCACACCCATCACATTGGGTGCATTATTGGCCGCATTCAGTGCCTTGCCCACATAATACTCATCTGTCAGTGCGCCCTTGGAAGACATTTCCACAATGCCGACCACCCCCACATTGTCGAACACCTTCAAACTTTCCTCACCGGCAATCAAATGAGAAGTAATCATGTCTGCCCAAGCTGCCGTCCTGTATATTCCTTCCTTGAACTGAAGTTCTTGGGTATTTCCTATGTCAGCATACTTGCGGTCTTCAAAGAGCAGAAAATCCTTTTCTTTTGAAATTTGCTTTAATTCTTCAATCAATTCCATGCTGAAGTCTCGTAGAATGTCTATATGTAATTTCATTGCAACGATTTTATCGCCGGTTTTCCTTGCCAGATTCAGCAATTCAGCAGAACTGATTACATCGGCCGATACTATCAGATTGGATTGTTTTTTCAGTGCAATTTCTACCAACATCTTTGCCACTGGATGTTGAATTTTTTTCTTATCGAGCGCAAGCCTCTTTTTCTGAGGAGGTGCGGGCGGATTTTCGAGAAAATTTTTGATTCTCATGACCTCACCATCGTCCAGCCGATGAAAACGATGAAGCAATTCAATCACCTCGTTGATGGTAAACAGCGTATGAACGGTATAGCCTTTTTCCTTCAGCCTCTGAATGCCCCCTTGCTCACGGTCGAGAACCACCACAATATCGGTTACAATCAGTCCTTCCTTTTCCACTTCCGCAATCGTCTCAAGCAGACTTTGTCCGCTGGTAATCACATCTTCTACCAAAAGGCAATTCTGACCGCTTTGGAAGATTCCTTCCACCATTCTTTTGGTACCGTAACCTTTGTTTTCTTTCCTTTTGATTATCAATGGAGAACCACTGGCCAGACTCATGGTGGTCCCCATCGGAAGGGCGGCATAGGGTACACCGCAAATCAGCTCGTATGGAGAATTTTCCACCAAATTCAAAAGGTGGTTGGCAAGTGTTTTTAATAATTGAGGGCTGGATGAAAGCGGTCTCAAATCCACATAAAACGGAGACTCAATGCCGCTTTTCAAAATAAAATTCCCAAACTTGATGATTCCCAGCTCATAGGCTTTGAGTAAAAAATCTTCGCGTGGTTGCATGTCAGAAATATTTGGACAAAGTTAACAGATTTGGCTGTTCCAATCGGCTGTTCTGATCAAAACTTCGGTCAAGTTTTCCACATTTTTTATGAACTTCGTATCTTTATGCGATAAAACCAAATGATGAATCATCTCCACTGAGATGCCCAAGCCCACAATGGGGTGGTAAGAAGGCAGGAATTAGGTTTAAATTCAAATGGGAACGAGATTCATTTTCGGAACATTAATTGATAAG
>JAQVKJ010000071.1 GCA_028694715.1 Weeksellaceae bacterium
GTACTGATATTTTAATTCAGCTTCGTTTTTAAGTTTACTCAGTTCATTTTGATCTTAATTTGCGATGATTTTCGCAGACTGTTGAGGTGTTTGAGCCATTCCCCATTGGGTAACTCCAAACAGCAAAATTAACAGATAGTGTAAATAGTTTCTCATTGAATTACATTTGATAGTTTTTACAATATGAGGTTGGGTTGGAGTTAACTGACGGTAAAACTATAAAATTTTTAACAATTCAATAATATTAATTGATTTGAAATATTGTTCGTTGAGAAATTATTTAAAATTTTCTCAAATCATTGAGAGTTTGTAGTTTTATCCCCTCAAGGAATCCCTATGAAAAATCTCATCCTCAGTTTTATTATACTGATATCTACTCCCGGCATGGGACAAAGTCAGACTTTTCAAAACGGAATGGTCGTCAGTGCTCATCCAAAAGCATCAGAAGCGAGCATTGAAATTCTCAAAAAAGGCGGAAACGCCATGGACGCGGCGGTATCGGTACAGTTTGTACTCAGCGTAAGTCTTCCAATTGCCGGAAATATCGGAGGGGGAGGATTTCTGGTTTATCGTTCTGCCGACGGAAATTATGACGCACTCGATTACAGAGAAACGGCTCCACTTAAAGCAAGCCGGGACATGTATCTCGACAATTCAGGAAATCCTGTCGGCCAACTCAGTTTGTATGGACACTTGGCTTGTGGCGTACCCGGAACCGTTGCTGGAATGGCCGAAGCCCACAATAAATATGGAAAACTCAGTTGGCAGGAGGTGATTCAACCGGCCATAACATTGGCTGAGAATGGTTTTGAGTTGACTGCAGCCCAAGCTTCCGAGCTAAATTCTAATTACCAAAAATTCTTAAAATGGAATCCCGAAGGAACAGCATTTACACAAAAAAATGATTGGAAAGAAGGCGATTTGCTGGTACAAACAGAATTGGCCCAAACATTAAAATTAATCCAAAAGCACGGTAGCAAGGGATTCTATGAGGGTGTTACCGCTCAGTATATCGTGAACGAAATGTCAAAAAACAACGGACTCATTTCACTTGAAGATTTAAAAAATTACAAAGCCATTTGGCGAAAACCAATTGTGGGAGAGTATAAAAATTATAAAATAATTTCAATGCCTCCACCCTCCAGTGGCGGAATTGCGTTGATTTCACTTTTTCACTCGGTTGAAGATTATCCACTGCATCAATACGGATTTCAACAAGACAAAAGCGTTCAGCTGATGGTTGAAGCACAAAGAAGAATTTATGCCGACCGTGCTGTCCATTTCGGTGATCCCGATTTTCATAATGTTCCGATAGAAATGCTACTCAACAAAGAAAATTCGATGAAGAGAATGAAAGATTTTTCATTTGAACAGGCCACACCCAGTACAGCCGTCAGCGCGGGAAATTATTCTCATCCAGAATCCTTTGAAACCACCCATTACAATGTGGTGGACAAAGAGGGCAATGCGGTTTCGGTTACCACGACCCTCAATGGTGCTTTTGGCTCATTTGTTGTTGTAGAAAACGCCGGTTTTTTATTAAACAACGAAATGGATGATTTTTCAATCAAACCGGGCGAACCCAATCTGTACGGACTGACCGGCGGTGAAGCCAACGCCATACAACCGGGCAAAAGAATGCTCTCTTCCATGACGCCGACCATCGTTGAAAAAGACGGCAAATTGTTTTTGGTCATTGGGACACCGGGTGGTTCGACCATCATCACTACCGTTTTTCAAACAATTCTGAATTTGATTGAATTCAATCAAAACATTGAAGAAGCTGTGGCTGCACCAAGGTTTCACCATCAATGGCTACCCGATGAAGTTTTTGTAGAGAAAGGTGCCGTTCCTCAGCAAGTCCGTGAAAGATTGAATCAAAAAGGATATAAATTTGTCAGCAAGAGCCCTTGGGGCTGGGTGGACGGAAGCTGGGGAAGAGTCGATGCGATTCTGATTAATGAAGATGGAAGCCTGAGTGGTGGAGCCGACCCGAGAGGAGACGATACCATTGAAGCTTACTGATAAAACACAGATCAAATGAACATTAAAACATACAAAATGACGAAATTATTCATGAGCTTGGGGATGACATTCTTTTTGTCCCTGAGTATTTTTGCACAGGATTCTGTCTTGTTACGAACCGAAAAAGTCTGGTACAATAGCAGTTTTGAAGACACCGGGATTTATGGTGTGAATACAGAAAAAGCCTGGCAATTTCTGAAAGAGCAAAAGCGAAAACCGGCCGACCTGATAGTGGCCGTACTCGACGGTGGAATTCAGGCAGATCACATTGATTTGAAAGCCAATATGTGGGTCAACCCAAAGGAAATTCCCGGAAACGGCAAAGACGATGACAAAAACGCTTATGTGGATGATGTTTACGGTTGGAATTTCATCGGTGGAAAAGATGGCAAAAATGTGGATGGAGATACGCTGGAGAGCGTCAGGGTTTTCAAATCCGTTTATGTCCCATTGTTTGAGAGTACAGACGAAGCAAAAAACATCGAAAATCAAAACAAATATCCGGAAAAATATGACGAATATCTGGAACTCAAATCTAAAATCGCAAAAAAACAAAACGAAGCAAAAGCCAATCTGGTACAGTACACTTCCCTTCTGGAACAGATCAACAACGGCTTCAAACCACTCATTGAGTTTTTTGGCGACCAACCCATTACAGAAGAAAATCTGAGCAAATACGAACCCACTGAAGAAACCATGGGTGCCATGATGATGTTTGGAATGATACCACAGGAAGAATGGAAAGGCAAAACCATGCAAGAAATCAATGATGAACTCACCGAGCAACTCAACGATGCAGTTTCCTACTTCAACGGACAAATCGAATATCATTACAATCTGGAATTTGAACCCAGATTTATTGTCGGAGACGACTACGACAACAAAAAAGAAAAAGACTATGGCAATAACGATGTGGAAGGTCCCGATGCACTCCACGGCACACATGTGGCCGGTCTGGTTTCTGCTGTTCGTGGCAATGAAAAAGGGATTGACGGAATCGCAGGAAATTCAGTGAAAATCATGGCCGTTCGTACTGTTCCCAACGGAGACGAAAGAGACAAAGATGTGGCCAATTCCATTCGGTATGCGGTGGACAACGGCGCAAAAATCCTGAATATGTCCTTTGGAAAAGATTATTCGCCCGACAAAGAAGTGGTTTGGGAGGCCATGCGTTATGCAGAGAAAAAAGGTGCATTGCTGGTGAAAGCTGCAGGAAATGATAATTTGAACATAGACAACGACATCCATTATCCCACTAACTTTGACGATGAGGGAAACAAAGTGATAGAATCTCTCTTAACCGTTGGAGCTTCCAATCCTGAACCCGAAAATCTAAAAGCCAGTTTCTCGAATTTCGGAATCAAATCAGTGGATGTATTCGCTCCCGGAAACAAGATTCTTTCAACCGCTCCGCATGACAAATTCAGAGAATTACAGGGAACGAGTATGGCCTCACCGATTGTGGCCGGAGTAGCTGCATTGGTGTGGTCGCACTATCCCAAATTGAGTGCATTGGAAGTGAAAGAAGTCATTATGAATTCGGTCAATGTAAATCCTCAACTTGAAAATATTTCAGTGACAGGTGGCGTAATCGATGCATACAAAGCAGTACAGCTGGCTGAAGAATTGTACAAGAAAAATTGATTTCACATCAAACATAAAACGAAAAGCACAGAGATTTTCTGTGCTTTTTAATTGGAGTAAATTATCTCCAAATAATGAATTCGTTGAAATCTACAACATCAGCGTTCTCTACTTTGATTTCGGTAACTTTTGCAGCAGCCGGACCGATATGACACCAAGCGATAAATTTTGAAATATCAGCCTCCTCACCTTCTGCTTCGGCATAAACACTGCCGTCCGGCATGTTCTGGACAAAACCTTTGACACCGAGTTTATCCGCAATTTCTTTGGTTGATTTTCTGTAAAACACACCCTGAACTTTTCCGCTGATATAAAGATTTTTATGGATTTTCATTTTTATTTGATTGATTTTGAATTGTATAAAGATTTCAAGCCTCCACCCAAGGTCTTTTCAGTATGTTTCCCAAATTTTTCATCTGCGCTGCCGAGGGCTTTGAATAAAAAATTCCTGAACTTTTGTCGCTGCGCATGCCTCTCACAAACAGATAAAAAATGCCGCCAAAATCTCTTTCAAAATCAAAACTTTTGCCCAATCTGCTTTCTAAGTATTTTTTAATGGCCAATGAATAAATCAAATATTGTAAATGGTAATTGTTGGCAGTCATCGCCGCTGCAACTTTCTCCACCGAATAATCCGCCAAATCAGGGCCCAAGTAATTGGATTTCCAGTCGAGTATATAAAATCTGTCGTTGTGTTCAAAAAACATATCCACAAAACCACCCATCATTCCTTCTACTTTCCACGGAAAATAATCCGAAATCAATAGGCCGTCTTCCATCAATTTTTCGAGCTGTTTGGGTTGAAAAAGAGCCACCGGAAAATCAAATTCGAGTTCGTGCAAAACTTTGTAAGGTTTCAGTGATGAAAGTCTGAAAGTTTCGTTTTTCGCCATCAATTCCGCATTCAGCACATGTCCGAGCAGTGAGTTGAGGTTATCGCTGAATGGCGAATCATCCTTTTTGGAAGGCATGAATCTCGCCAATGCTTTTTCTATGGTTGAATCCCAAGTGTCCGGATATCCGAAGTTCAGATTTTCAAACAAAAAATGCAGAAAATTACCGGTATGTGCTCCTTTGGGCAAATCCCTGAAAATGAATCTTTCATAACTTTCTTCCGTTGCTGTATAATTTTCCCGTGAAAGCAATTCGCCGTGTGCAGACAATCGGCTATAACTCAATTGCATCCAATTGTTTTCGCGCAATTCAATTTTTTCAATTTTCGGATGAATTTGCTCGGGCATTTTCGGTGGAGAATAATGGTTCTCAATCGGTTCAACAGCTTGGGTGAACTGAATGAATTCACTCTCGCGAATCTGTTCGGTAAAATGAGTCAAACTCGAATTTCTGTAATAATTCGAATTATTTTTATAAATAAAACATTTGTAAACCGCCCTTGTGATGGCCACATATATCAATCGCCGATTCTCCTGTTCGTCTTGGTATTTGTGGGCAGCTAATTCCTCTCCGTTCAGTTGATTTCTTTTGGCGGTAATATAATTTCCATTTTCAGTTCTCAGATTGACAATCTCGTGTTTGCTATTGTATGTCAAATCGAGTTCCGGTGCAATGACAATGTTGTATTGCAGGCCTTTGCTCGAATGGATGGTCAGTATATGAACAGCGTTCTCGTCGCTTTCGATTCGTTGTTCCATTTCGTTGCCATCGTTTTGAGAATTTGACATGCTTTTTTTCAACCAATCTGTGAGTTCGGTAGGATTCAGCCGCTGCCGACTTTCGACTTTGTATAAGATTTCGGCCAGATGATAAAGATTGGTCAAAACCCTTTCACCGCTGTGTACATTTCCGGACAGCAGATGAGAACGAACTTCAAAATCCTTAATGAATTTCATCAAAGTAGCATAAATTCCCTGTTTGTGCCAATTTTCATTGTATGATTTGAACAATTGCACTCCTTTTTCTTCGTCTAAATTCAATAGGAAATCGGTGGTGTATGGGGTGAAGGATGTCATTAGCGCACGGTTGATTGTGGAACGAACGGGCTTCAACATCGCTTCAAGAATACAAACGAGTTCTTCTGTTTCAGCAGCATCCAAGATTTTGTCATCGGTGTTGGTCACCGCCGGAATTCTCAATCGGTTCAATGCGTTTTTGATTTCTGCTGCCCGTTTTTTTGAGCGCACAAGAATACCGATATCGGACGGAATGATTTTTCTTTTACTACCGTTTTGAGGATGATAAAAAAAGTGGTTTTCATTGGTCAGTAAATCCAAAACCTGACGGGCGGTTTCTTTGCTTACTTCCTCTTTGTTATCGAATTTAGTAATACTTAGAGGCAGACATTCCTGTCCGTAGGAGAACAAATTCCCTTTGTGGTCAGACGCTTGTGCATCCACTTTGTGGTAATGAATTTTATCCTTTTCTTCAGCAAAGTGAAAGGTATCAAAATCATCGGTTGGCAGGAAGAATTCGTTCATTGCAATGACCATATTTTCGGTGGAGCGATAATTGGTGTTCATTCCATAAACTTTCTGCACCGAATTGCGCGCCTCAAAATAGGTGGCGATGTCTGCTTTCCGCCAAGCATAAATCGACTGTTTGGGGTCGCCGATGTAAAATATAATTGAATTTCCCTGAAATGCAGTTTTGAAAATTTCATACTGCTGACGGTCGGTATCCTGAAATTCATCAATAAAAACCGCCTTGTATTTTTTACGGAGTTCAGTCTCCAATCTCGGATTGGATTTTTCGGTCAAGGCCCTGTACAAATTCCCAATCAAATCGTCGTATGAAAGCAGATTGTGTGAAAGCATAAAGGATTTCACTGAAACCGAAATTTCCTGAATCGCAAAGGCATAGAGATAATCCATGAATTCTTCTGTAATCGCACTTTTCTTTTCTTTGATATCGTCAATTTCTTCAATGTAATCAATGATTTCAGGATAAGTTTCCCGGATATTTTTCAGCAATTTTTTTTCCTCAATTCCGGACAACAACATGAACGGGTCAGTGGCTTTGGGTAAAATGTGTTTGTTGACATAATTGTTTGCACTCCCCTGCTCTGTCAACTGATTAAAGTTCCGAGTAACAAAAT
>JAQVKJ010000072.1 GCA_028694715.1 Weeksellaceae bacterium
CCTCTGAAAAATTCCATCGAAGAAATTCCAAGCAAGATATCCATCCATTGATTCCGGCTCAAGGGTTTCAACCAAAAACCTATTGGCTTTCTGGTTCATTGGAATGTACCAATCGCCTTTTCTAAAATTTATATTTTGTATGGTCTTAATCACTTCCACATCTTGATTCAAGTGGTGTGATTCGTATGCTGTGGGAGTGGATTTATAATTCATAATTCTATAAACTTCCACTTCCAATGTCAAATCATTTTTCAGTCGGCTCATTTGTACTCCATTGAGCTGCAATCGTTCAATCACCTTCCACCAACCTTGAGGAATGATATAAGCTGCAGGTTTCTGAACCATTTTTTCTACATTGTAACGATTGTACACCGGAATCATTTTCTCAAAAGGTTTGCTTCGGTCGTAATACAATCTATCGATACCCGAGACCCTGCTTTTTTTATAACCGGATTCAAATCCTTTGTAGAGAAAATTCTGAAAATGAACCGTATCATGTTTCCAACGGATGGGAAAGCTCGAAGCCGTCAATTCCTTTTGGCGGGTGTTCTTTCGAATCCGTATAATTTCAGAGCGATTTTCTGAAGTAAACTCAATGAAGGAAACCATCAGTTGATAAGTTGCGGCCACCCTTTGTTTGTATGGTTTCAGCATGTGGGTTTCAGGTACAAAGCAAAAAGTACTCCACAGCGTTCCGTAACCGCTGGAATAGCGTGGTGAATCAAAATATTCATTCCAGCCGTTGTCAGGCGATTTGCCCCAAACATTGACATAAGGAATCAAATCAAGTCCTTTTTGTTTCATCAACCGATAAATTCCAGGTTCAAAAATTTTGTTCATGTACTCTCCCATTTCACCTCCGATTTTGCTGCTCTGAGAAGAAAGTAAGGTCATCACATGTTGATAATCCGCACCATTACTGACATGGTTGTCAATGAACACATCAGGGTCGAGTTCATGAAAAATTTGTACAAAAGATTTCGCATTCTTTGAATCCATTTTGATATAATCACGGTTCAAGTCCAAGTTCTGAGCATTACCTCTGGAGCCGAATTCAGCCGGGCCGTTCTGATCAACACGATAGTCAGGACTTCTTTTCAGAAATCCACCGATGTTGTACACAGGAACCACTGCCAAAATCACATCATCAGGCAACTCCACTTTCCCGTCCGCAATGTCTCTGGCCAAAAGCATACTGGCATCAATGCCGTCGGGTTCGCCGGGATGAATGCCGTTGTTGACCAGAATCACTGCTTTGTTTTGTTGTTTTATTCTCTGAATGTCAAATGTTTTTGAATTACTAATCAGCACCAAATGAAGCGGATAACCGGAGTCGGTCAGCCCCTTTTCGGACAATTTGATTCTGTCTGACTGCTTGTCCAATTGCTTCCAAAAATCAATGACCTCTTGGTAAGTCGAAGTTTCTTCGCCGTCTGTCAATTCATATCGGATTTTCAGTTCCTGCCCCAAACCCAACTGAAAACACAACAAGATGAATGCAGTTACAATTTTATTCATCGAATACAGGTTTTAGGGTATATCCTTCTTTTTTGAGCAAATTAATCACCCCATTGTCACCGGCCAAATGTGCCGCACCCACCGCAATAAATGAAGGTTTCTCGGATACGATTCTTTCGATTTCCGGAATCCAATTGATGTTGCGGTCGTCAAGCAAAACTTTGATGTCGGTCTGTGGATAATTGGGGTCTTCAAAACTTGTTTTGGTAATTTCATACATGGCCTGTATGTCTTTGTTTTTATAATGTTGGAACAATTCACGGGTCTGATTCTGAAGTTCTTCAATATGGTCCGCCAAGTATGTAATCGCCTGAATCGCATCTTCTTCCGACAATGCGAACAAGACGGCAATTTGCTCTTCCATGCTTTCCAGACCTAGAATTTCCTTGTTTTCTGCAGTTGCGTTGGTCAGAAACATCATGTCATATCCCATGTCCATCGGGCATTCCAATCCAAGTAAGCTCAGCTGCATCAAAATGGCCTGTGGATTCAAATTGTCCAAAGCACTCAGGCTGATTGATAATTTTGATTGTAATAAATCGTCGAGTTTCTGTGCGGTTTCGGGATTCAGTTTTTCACTGATTTTCTTTCCGTCACTGCTCAATGAAAGCTGAAGCATCTTCATTGGCAATGTAGGATCGCTCAAGTCCATTTCCAAAACCAAGCGTTCAGATTTGTCAAAAACTTGTTGCAATTCATCGGTCATTTCTACCTCTCCTTGGCAAGCGATATGGATGGTGCCGTATAAGTAAGAAGGCTGTTTCAATTCCTTTCCTGAAATTTCCCAAAGCAGTGATCTCTCAGTAATTTTCTGTGAAATTCCAAATTGAAAAAACATCAAAATCAATAATACAAAATACTTTTTCATCATTATAATTTGTTATCAGTTAATAAATTTTTTGGTCAATTCCGGAGTGGGCAGCCAGCAACTGTCTTGTTTTCCAAACCATTTGTAGCGGTTTTTGGAAATGATGTCGTAAACAAAATCACGAATGAATTTCGGAACGATTAGCATCAAAATTGAGAGCCGATAGATTCCTTTCAGCTCTTTTCCAATTCTCAATGCGGCGGTGGATTTTGTGTAATATCGGTTGCCGTCAATCAGGATGATTGATTTGAATTCAGTGGATTCCAAACTGTTTTCTTTTAAGAATTTTTGTCCGTAATCAGATTGCAATGAAGCGAATTTGAAGATGTTCTTGGAATCATTTCTGATGATTCTTTGAACAAAAGAATTGCACAGATTGCAAACGCCGTCAAACAATATGATTTTGTGAGATTCCATTGTTATGAATCAGTTGTATCATTGAATATAACATCATCTGAAGTCCTATTAAAATTCTTCATTCTAAATGATTTTTACTGCATTTACCTTCAATTCATTTTCATCGAATAAACATAAAAATTCCTGTCTATTCTGAAATTTCTGAGTATTTCTTCATCCACGGCATCGTTTCTCCAAGCGGTTGTAGGATGCAGCCAGACATCTGTTCCTGAAATTCTAACCGGCATCGCAAATTCGTCCACCACATTGTTCCATCGATACAAAATCTGATTGCCTTCTATGCTGTATTCCAGAATCGGAACCATGGTCGTCCTCAAATATTGGTCAAAAAACGCATCTAAATGGAGTTTGCTTTTTTGGGCTATATAATTTTCAATCTGCTGTGTAGTTACTGTCAAATGATAATAATCAGAATTTAAACCTCTCAGAATTTCTCTGAACAAATCATCATCATTGATCCACTGTCGTAGAGTGTGAATCATATTGGCACCTTTGTAATACATATCTCCGCTTCCTTCTTGTTGTACGCCATAAACTCCGATAATTGGAATATCGTTCTGAATTCTTTTTCTCGTTCCGATGACATAATCATTGCCGGCATTTTGCCCGAACATCTGTTCTGTAAACAAAGTTTCGGAATAAGAAGTAAAACTTTCATGCACCCACATATCGGCCACATCTTGTGTGGTGATGCTGTTGCCGAACCATTCATGTCCGGATTCGTGCACCAAGATGAAATCCCACTTCAGTCCCCAACCGGATTCTGACAAATCGGTACTGAGGTAGCCGTTCTTGAATCCATTCCCATAAGCCACTCCCGACTGGTGTTCCATGCCCAAATGCGGTGCTTCCACCAATTTGTAACTGTCTTCATAAAATGGATATGGCCCAAACCAATGTTCCAAACTTCTCAGCATGTCTTTGGCTTGAACAAATTGATTTACAGCCTTTTCTACATTATAATCCAACACCCAATAAGCCAAATCGAGTTTCCCTTTTTCGCCCTGATAGCTGTCTTTGATTTCTGTATAATGACCTATATAAGGTATGAGGTTATAATTGTTGATAGGGCTTTTCACTTCCCATTTGTATGCAATTTTGTTGTCGGATTCTCTCTTTTCAATCAATCGTCCGTTAGAAACACCCGCCAAATCTTTGTCGGTAATGACAGTCAGGCTTGCGCCCTGATCGGGTTCATCGCCCTGATAATCTTTGTTTGGGAACCAGACGCTCGCTCCTAATCCCTGACAGGCCACGGTCATCCGTGGTCTGCCTTTGTTGTCTTTGGTAAAAATCCAACCGCCCTCCCAAGGTGCTCTGAGGGCGATTCTGGGATTCCCGGAATAATGAATTTCCAACAAATTCGCTTGTTCATCTTTGATGATTTGTTTTTTTAAATCCAGGAAATACACATTTCCATCTCTGTTGTATTCCTTGAATTCTTTGTTGTTGAATAAGATTTTATCGATTCTCATTGGTTCCTGCAAATCGATTTGGAGGATTGAATTGTGGTGTTTTTGTGTAATCATAAATTGAATTTTACTGATTCCTTTGATGGATTTAGAAGTAAAATCAGGTTCGACTGTCACATCATAGCGAATGACATTCCACCAGTTCCGAAATTCATTGTTACTGCCCCTGAGCGAATCTTGTCGGGTGAAATCTTTTTTATGGTGAAGCACTTGTGCATACATTCCTGTACTCAGCACCAAAAATAAAATCAGTAAAAATCTCATGTCAAAACTATTTAGAGCACAAATTTACCTTAATTTAAATGAACAGAAAGTAAAATAACCAGAATAGAAGTCATCAACAATTGTTCGGAAATTAACATAATGCATTGTTAATCATGTGGTAATTTCATAAAGATTAATGTGAAGTTTAATTAATTAACTTTTTTTTAACTTTTACTCGCCGTTTATAAGTTTTAATTTACTAACTTTACAATGGAAAATAGGAATGCTATTTCCATTAGGTTTAAGTTGGTTAGGGGAATTCCCTCACTCAGACGAGTGAGGGATTCTTTTTTTAACACTGTTTTGTAACAGACTTCTTACTTTTGCTACCTATTGAACAAGACTTGGAAACCAAAGAAACAAAATTCACGAAACTAATTGAGAACAATCAAGGGATTGTACACAAAATCTGTCGAATTTATACCGACAGTCCGGAAGCGCATGAAGATTTGTTTCAGGAAATTGTACTTCAGCTGTGGAAGTCATTCGATTCTTTTCAGGGTGATTCAAAGTTCAGTACATGGATGTATCGTGTCGGACTCAATACAGCCATTACCTTGATTCGAAAAAAGAACAGAACCATAAAAACCTCGTCGATAGACAGTCAGGCCTATTTTGATGTAGCTTCCAAGGAAACCGATGAACTACAACAAGAAAGACTCAACCTGCTATACGGCAGCATCAAGAAATTGAATGATGTTGAACGGGCATTGGTTCTGTTGTACTTGGAAGACCTGCCCTACCGTGAGATTTCTGCCACTCTGGGGATCACTGAAGTCAATGCAAGAGTCAAAATGAACCGGGTGAAAGAAAAATTAAGAGTATTAATGAACAGGAACAGTTGAATCAATGGAAGACAATAACAAAGACAAAATTGACGAGTTGAAAATGCTCTGGCACAGCCAGAAGGATTATATTAATTATGATTCCGAAAAGATTTTCAGGATGATTCACAGAAAATCTATCAATTCTGTGCAATGGCTGTTTATCATCAGCCTGATTGAATTGCTGATTGGGCTGTTCATCACACTGTGGTCATTGTTTTCCGGGAAACATTATTACTCTTCATCCGTGATGGAAGTAATGGGCGAAGAAAACATCAGCAGGATTGAAACTTTTTCAAACACGGGTATTGTCTTTTCATTCGTTTTAATGGGCATTATTTACTATTTCTACCGAAAAATATCCACACAATCTTCTATCAACACACTTATAAACAGCATCATCAGATTCAGAAAAGCAGTGGTCATTTGTCTGATAGCCATTGTACTGATTTTGTTGATTTTCATGTTTCCAATTTATTTTGAAATCGGAAAGAACATCGCAATACAAAACAGCATAAGCAACTCTGCAACAAGCAATTTGAGTCCCGAAGAACTACAAAAAGTCGGTAGAACTGCTGGTTGGTTCATGGCCGTGATATCGGTTAGCATTATTGGGATTTTCTTTTTTGCGTATTATTATCTGATTTACGGATTTTTCCTGAGAAGGCTCACCAAGAACCAAAGAGAGTTGAAAGAAATCAGAGATTGAATTTTATTGACCGAGCCTGATTATGATTTGCAGAAGTGTATCGGTTAGCCTAATTTAGCACAACTTTAGAAATCATAATTCACACAACAGATGATTGCAATTGCAGAAAGTGGTTCCACCAAGACAGACTGGGTGATTCTGAACAATGATTTGACAGAAAATTTTAGAACCAACACCATCGGATTCAACCCATACCACATCGGTTCGGATTCCATTTACAAAGAGCTGTCTGCCAACAAAGAATTGTCAGAAATTGCAGACAAAATCTCGAAAGTTTATTTCTACGGTTCGGGTTGTTCGGCCGATTTTCTGCATCAAATCGTTAGAAATGGTTTTCGCCCTCTTTTCAAAAATGCCGACTTGCATATCGACCACGACCTACTGGCCGCCTGCTATGCGGTTTATCGCGGCGAACCTGCCATGGTATGTATTCTCGGGACTGGTTCCAACGCATGTTATTTTGACGGAAAAAAAATCAAGGAAGCCACTCCATCCCTCGCCTACATTCTGGGAGACGAAGGCAGCGGAAGTTATATGGGAAAAAAACTGCTGCATGCTTATTTTTCAAAAAAAATGCCC
>JAQVKJ010000073.1 GCA_028694715.1 Weeksellaceae bacterium
GTAACATACAAATCTTTGTGTCCAATATGCGGTGTGATGACCATTTCGTAGCCGGCTTTTTGTTGGGCATTCATCAGGAAGTTCTCCAATTTCTTTCTCAAAGCGGTTCCTTTGGGCAACCAAAGCGGCAAACCCTGACCTACTTTTTCAGAAAATGTAAAAAGTTGGAGTTCTTTGCCTAATTTTCTGTGGTCTCTTTTTTTGGCTTCTTCCAGCAGATTCAGGTATTCGGTCAAATCTTTTTGTTTGGGGAAGGAAATGCCGTAAACTCTTGTCAGCTGTTTGTTTTTTTCATCACCTCTCCAATAGGCTCCGGCGGCATTCAGAATTTTTACTGCCTTCACGATGCCTGTGTCAGGAATGTGTCCGCCACGGCACAAATCGGTGAAATTATCATGCGAGCAGAAAGTGATTTCGCCATCATTTAGCTGCTCTATCAACTCTGTTTTGTATTCATTGTCTTTGTATTCATTCAAAGCATCGGTTTTGGAAATAGGATAAAGCCTAAACTCCGACTTTTTTCGAGCATTTTCCAGCATTCTTTTTTCGATTTTGTCGAAATCCTTGTCCGTGAAAACTTCGTCGCCGAAGTCCACATCGTAATAAAATCCGTTTTCAATGGCCGGCCCTATGGTCAATTTCGCATTCGGATAATATTCCATAATCGCCTGCGCCAAGAGGTGGGCAGAGGAATGCCAGAATGCTTTTTTGCCCATTTCATCATTCCAGGTCAATAACTGAACCGTAGCATCTTTGTTGATCGGTGTCACGGTTTCGGTCTGATGTCCGTTGACCATTGCTGAAATCACATTCCGCGCCAGTCCTTCGCTGATGCTTTTTGCGATTTCCATCGGTGTGATTCCGTTTTCATATTGTCTGATGCTTCCGTCGGGAAGTGTGATATTGATCATTGTATGATTTTTTGGAATGCAAATTTACGATTTTTAATGAGATGGGTCATTAATTTTTAATTGAGCGATTAGTATCTTTATTCCCAAATCTGATTATGAAAAATTATCCATATATCACCGCAGAAGAGGCGGTGCAAATCGTCAAAAGCGGAGACCGTGTTTTCTCGCACGGGAGTGCTTCTACACCTGTTTTCTTACTGAATAAGTTATTGGCAAGAGCATGCGAAATCAATGACATTGAATTGGTGTCCATCAGTACATTTGGTGACATTGAATGGGAAAAACCGGGCGTGACGGACAGTTTTTATCTGAATTCACTGTTTGTTTCGGCCAATGTCAGAAAATGGGCCAACAGTGCAAGCGGAAGGTATGTTCCGATTTTTCTGAGCGAAATTCCGATTCTTTTCAGCAAAGGATATCTGCCTTTGGATGTAGCGATAGTACAGGTTTCACCTCCCGATCAGCATGGATATTGTAGTTTGGGAACTTCGGTGGATGCAGCTTGGTCAGCTGTTAGAAACGCCAAAAAAGTCATTGCACAGGTCAATCCAAAAGTGCCGAGAACGCTGGGAGATTCGGCCATTCATCACAGTAATTTCGAAGCCATGGTTTGGCACGAAACAGAATTGCCGACTGTGGACTATGGGAGCAAGGCCACAGACATCACCAATCAGATAGGTGAAAATGTAGCTGAACTTATTGAAGACGGTTCAACGATACAAGCCGGCATAGGAGCGATCCCAGATGCTGTTTTGAATTGTTTAAGCAACCATAAAAATTTGGGTATTCACACGGAAATGTTTTCAGACGGCGTGGTACCATTGATTGAGTCGGGTGTGGTAAACAACGAGCACAAAACGGTTTCGGTCGGAAAAACCGTTACTTCCTTCGTGGCAGGTACAAAGCGGGTATATGATTTTGTGGACAATAATCCGAATGTGTCTTTCAAGAGTGTGTCTTTTGTGAATGATACCGCAATAATTCGTCAAAACCCAAAAATGATTGCCATCAATAGTGCATTGGAAATTGACTTGACCGGACAGATTTGTGCGGATTCCATCGGTACTTATCAGTATTCCGGCATAGGCGGTCAAATGGATTTTATGCGAGGGGCGTCATTGTCTGAAGGCGGGAAACCTATTATTGCCATTCCTTCTGAAACTTCTAAGGGAGTTTCTCGGATTACTCCTTTTCTGAATCAAGGTGCCGGTGTGGTTACGACAAGAGGGCATGCGCATTACATCGTCACTGAATATGGAGTAGTAAATCTGTATGGAAAAAACTTAGAGCAACGGTCAAAATTACTTATCAGCATTGCACATCCGAGACACAGAGAAGCTCTGGAAAAGGCGCATTATGAGCGGTTTAAATAGTGTTTAGAAAATGAGTTTATGCTTTGGCTCTTCTCATGTATAAATAAAAGGTAAGCGCACCAAAAATCACATTGGGCCCCCAGGCGGCCACCAACGGAGAGACGAATCCACGGGCGGAATAAGTCATAGAAATTTGGTTAAAAAAGATGTAAAAGAAAGCCAAGGTGATGCCCAAGGCCAGATTTAACCCTATGCCCCCTCTCCTCTTTTTAGAAGAAAGTGATAGCGCAAGGATGGTCAGGATAAAAGTAGAAAAGGGTGTACTGTTTCTTTGGTTGAGTTCGTTTTGATATGCATTTATGCTGGCAGAGCCTTTGAATTTTTGCTTTTGGATGAACCGGTTGAGTTCGATAGAATTCATGGTTTCAGCCACATAACCTTCGGGCAGAATTTCATCAGGAGTTACATTGAATTTTTTTCTGTACATGGATTCGTGCCCCAAACTGTCTCTGAAATCTGAAGTCACCGAACGGATATAAGCATTTCTGAGCAGATACACAGAATCTTGTTCATCCCATTCAAAAGAGGAAGCCCTGATTTGGTACTTGAGTCCGTCTTCTTCAAATTTTTGATAAATAAAGCTGTTACCTTTTTTTTCGACCCGGTCATAATTTTGGGCAAAAATATATTCATCGGGAGAGATTTGAGAAGATATTTTCTGCCGTTCATAATATTCCCTGTTTTTGGATTGGGACATCATGTATTCATAATAATAGGTGTTTTTCTTGATGTTGGCCCAAGGCAGTGCAAAGTTGTTTACAAACAAACCGATGAATGCAATTCCGGAAGCAACAATGATATAGGGCTTGGCGATTCTGTGCAGACTGATTCCTCCGGCTTGGGCGGCCACAATTTCTGTTTGCATTGTCAGCCTGGAAGTGAAGAAAATGACCGAAATAAAAACGGCGACCGGCAAAAAGGTGTTCACTAACCAAACCGCCCAAAAAGGATAATATTCAATCATGGCTGCCGATGGCGTGGAACCGTTGTTTTCAATCCTCTCCAACTTCTGACTCAGGTCGATGACAACGGCAATGGTGGACAATATAATCACCATAAAAAAGAAGGTGTTTATAAAATTCCGGGCGATATATTTATCAAATATTTTCAATTAAAGCCTTTGTCTAAGTTTGGGAACCGTTTTGTTTTTCCATTCTGTGAAATCTCCGTCTAAAATATGTTTTCTTGCCGTCTGAACCAAATCCATATAGAAAGAAAGATTGTGTACTGAAGCGATTTGTCTGCCCAGGTATTCGTCTGCGGCAAACAAATGTCTCAGATAAGCTTTTGAGTATTGGCTGTCCACAAAACTCCTGCCGTTTTCATCGAGCGGAGAGAAATCGTCTTTCCATTTTGCGTTTTTCATGTTCATCACTCCGTTCCATGTAAACAGCATGCCGTTTCGTCCGTTGCGCGTTGGCATGACGCAATCAAACTGATCCACCCCCAGTGAGATGCATTCGAGTATATTCCATGGTGTACCCACCCCCATCAGGTACCTCGGCTTTTCGACAGGCAGTATATCGGTCACAAGATCAGTGATTTCGTACATTTCGTCTTCGGGTTCACCTACGCTCAAACCACCGATTGCATTCCCTTTTGCTCCAAAATCAGCAATGTATTGTGCGGATTCCTTTCTCAAATCGTGAAATGAGTTTCCCTGCACAATTGGGTAAAGGGTTTGTTCATAACCGTAATATTCAGGATTTTCATCCAGCCATTTCTTACATCTTTCCAACCATTTATGGGTGATATGCATTGCTTTTTGAGCTTCTCTGTTCGTAGCGGGAATGCCGGTAAGCTCATCAAAAGCCATGATAATGTCAGCCCCGATAAATCTCTGGATTTGCATTGATTTTTCGGGTGTGAACATGTGGTATGAACCATCAATATGGGATTTGAACCGAACCCCATCCTCCATCTTTTTTCGGCTGGTGGCGAGTGAATATACCTGAAAGCCACCACTGTCGGTCAGAATCGGCAGGCTCCAATTCATGAATTTATGCAGTCCGCCGGCTTTGTGCAAGATTTCGGTACCCGGTCTCAGATAGAGATGGTAGGTGTTGCCTAAAATGATTTGTGCACCGATGTCTTCTTTGAGTTCGCGTTGGTGGGTTGCCTTGACAGTGGCAACGGTTCCAACCGGCATGAAAATGGGTGTTTCAATCGAGCCGTGAGTGGTGTCAATCAATCCTGCCCTTGCTTTTGAATAAGGGTCATGCTGTAAAATACTGAATTTCATTGCCCGCAAAGATAGGATGTTTGTGAAATATTTTTGGATACACAAAAGTAATGTTAAATAAAAAACGGTCTTTCATTTAATCTGAAAAACCGTTGTTTTTTGAAGTCGGTTGCTAAGCATGGTTGGTCGCTGAGCTAGTCCTTCAATTCTTTCGATTGAATATGGCGCAAATTTACAAATTCATTTTAAATTATTATTGTGAGTGAGTTAAAAAATTTAAGAATATTTCGTTAAATTTTTCACAAACCTCTAAATGCAATGTTAAAATTAATTTTAATGCATTGTTATTCAAAACTATAAGTGAGGTTTGTCGTATTGAGATAAAAATTTGTATGAATTGATTTGTCTAAAGCTTAATTTTGTCAAAATTCATTCAGATGAAGGAAAGGAGTATTGAATTGTTATTGGAGAAGCTCCCTCAGTTTGGATTCAGGGTTGTTCTGGCCATTCTGATTTTTGTTTTTGGTTTCTGGCTCAGTAACCGTTTAAAAAACATAGTGAGAAGGCGACTGGTCAAACGGCAAGTGGATCCTTCCATCAGAGAATTTCTGATTCCCATTTTTGATACATTGTTTAAAATTCTGGTTATCATTACTTCGATTTCCACTGTCGGTATTGAAATCACCTCATTTTCAGCCATTATGCTCGGTTTGGCTGCCGGCATCGGAATGTCATTGCAGGGGAGTTTGGCCAATTTTGCGGGAGGTTTGCTGATAATATTTTTCAAACCTTTCAAGGTGGGAGATTATATAGAAGCACTTGATAATGGCGGGACCATTGAATCCATCAGTATATTGTATACGAGTATCGTCACTTCCAACCAACAGTTAGTGATATTGCCCAATGCGAGTCTTTTGAACAATCCGGTCATCAATTATTCGGTCAAACCCACCCGACGACTCGAAATCAAAATAGGTATTTCGTATGATGAGGATTTCAAAGGTGCAATTGAATTACTGAAAGCTTTGTTGGACAACGACCATCGGATACTTAAAAATCAGCCAACTTCAGTGGAAATAGACCAACTTGCTGACGAAAGAATCAGTCTGGTCATCAAAGGATTTACGAAAAGTGATGACTATTGGGACACATATTATCATTTTCAAAGACAGATATTAGAAACTCTGAGTGCCAACAACATTAAATTGACCCCCTCTCCAGCACAAATGATAGTTACCGATAAATCTTGATAAATGAGAGTTAGTTCTTTGTTTTTGTTGTCGCTTGTATTATTTTTCACTGCCGCAGTGGCGCAGTCAAACGGAATACAAAAACACATAGAGTCAGATTTTTACAAGAATCAGTTCACTGGTTTTTATTTGTATGATCCGGAAACCAAACAGGTAATGGAAGATTACAATGGCGAGAAATATTTTACACCAGCATCCAATGTGAAAATACTAACGCTGTATAGTGCAATGAAGACACTCCCTGATTCGATTCCCGCATTGCGTTATGAAAGGATTGATGGTGATTTGTACATAGAAGGTTTGGGGGATCCTACCTTTCTGCATCCTGAATTCAAATCTGTCAACCGTGTGCTCGACTGGCTGAAAGAAGAAAGTGGAGACATTTATCTGCATTGGGGGAAATTTGAAGGTCCACGGATGGGTTTGGGTTGGTCTTGGGAAGATTATGAAAAATATTATTCGGCAGAAATGAGCGAATTCCCGATTAACGGAAACACGGTCATCATAAAAAAATCCAAGGGAAAGCCAGATGTTTTTCCTCTCACGCTTGCCGATTCAGTTGAAATAGCTGAAAGTCTATACAGTCGAGAGTTTCTTGAAAATAAATTTTATTTGGGCTCGCGAAATGGAGCCATCACCAAAGTTCCGTTCAGAATCAAAGACGAACTGATTAGACAAATGCTGTCCGAGTTGATTGGGAAGGAAATTCAGCTCACTGACAAACCATTGCCAAAAAAAGCAGAAACCTTGTTCAGCATTCCTTCAGATTTGGTGTACAAACGGATGATGGAAGTAAGCGATAATTTTCTGGCAGAACAAATCTTATTGATGGTCTCTAACCAAGTTGCAAACACGATGAGCACCGAAATGGCTATTCAACATATATTGACCAAATATCTGAAATGAATGCCACATAA
>JAQVKJ010000074.1 GCA_028694715.1 Weeksellaceae bacterium
CAGACTCACATTCGCGTGGGAATAGTTTACCGGAATTTGCTTGACTTTGAACATTTCATTCTGACAGCGAATCAAAATCGGAATATTGGCAAAAACCTGAGAAATATATCCGGTGAACTCGGTGATTAACACATCATCATAACCAAGTTTTATCTCCACAGAATCACCGCGTTTGAACACCTCACGCAAATCATTTTCCTCAAAGAACAACACATTTCGAGGTAGCGTTATTTCAGCTGTGTCTGTCAGCTGTCGCCAGTTGCTCTCTATTTTTATGTCGCTCACCTTTCGGATGATAAGCATATCCCGCCGGTCATTTGCTGGAAAGATGAGCCTTGCACACATCGCTACTGTCATTCCCCAATAGTAATTTCAGGTTCTCCAAGCGTGACAGAACCGCGCGCTTTTTGAACCAGTATTAGTTCCAAATCATCGTCAGACACGGCAGTGATTTCGAATGGAATCACTTTAGGCTTTCCTTGCGCCTGCTGGAAATTAATGTCTGTGATAACGATTCTGCCTATCTCCTTCTCCTCAAATAACTCCCCCTCAACTTCAATCGCCGCCGCCACCTGTTCCCACTTCAGCAATGATTCTTTTTGTTCTATTTCTGTTCGGTTCGGCTCCGGAAGACATACTCCCCTCATTCGTATTTGCCAATCGTCGAATCCGAATATTTCTTTGACAGTTCCATTATTGCCCAAAACTTCAGTAGTGGTTACATTTTTTGCACGGCTGAATTCAATCAGCGTTGCGGAGGGGAGTTGAAATTTCTCCATTTCTTTCCTTGTGAGCTTACCATTCAGATCATATATGTTGTAAGTTCCAGCTTTGAAGTTCACTGGAAAAATTATCGGCGTTCCTAACCAACTCATCTGTTTTGCCTTGTTTGGCTCCAAGGCATTCACGCCAGTGTAGGAGATTGGTGCATCTGATTCTCCAATCCGAATCGGTTGCGTGATGTAAATAGGTGAGCTGATGCCGAATGCTGCCTTGAAAATCTTGCCTATGTCATACCTTATATCCGTCATTACACACTTACTATTGCATCTTGTAATCTATCTGAAATCTTTCCTGCCACTTGATCAGCTAACTGTCTAATATTGGTGCCAGCAGATGCTGTAAAATAATTATTAATCGTCATTGTTATGTTTGCCACTCCACCCTTGCCTGAGATTGCCAATCCTGATTCTTTTTTGCTTTTTGGTTTCGTCTTATCTTCGTTGAGTTCGGTGTATGTATTTTTAACAGGCTCACCCTTTATGATCTGATTAATTGATAATTCATTGCTTGTTTTTTTGGTTTCGGCGTTTTTTTCGCCCTCTGTGACCAAGTCACTTTTTTGACGAAATTCTCTAATCCTGTCGGCTTGTTTTTTCGCCCAATTTCCAGGAAGCAACTCAAAGATCTGCTGCATGGGCTTAAGTATCGCATCGTAGAGAACAAGGTTTAATCTCTTCAGACCATCGATGATACCATCGGTTGTGAATGCTTCCTTCACGCTCTCCCAATTATCCTTCAAACTTTTAATTGCGCCTATCACATAGCCTATCGGTCCCAAAATCTGGAGCAATGCCGCACCCCATTCGTCATACTTTTGGATTGCGACCACAATGATTCCAACTAACGCAGCTATTAATCCGATGATTATACCTATTGGATTGGCGTACATCGCTATATTTAAAAGCCATTGTGATTTTGTTAGCGTTTGAATTACCGGTATTGCTCCGGCGATTGTCTGCACCATTGGTGCCATCTGTGTTGCATATATTCCGAAGTTACCAAATGTATCACCTGCCCAACTTTTCACATTTGAGAAAAATCTTTTAAAGCCTGCTGCAGATTCTTCTACTGCCGGAAGGCTTGACAAATCCGGAATTTCCTCTGCCAGTCCTTGCACGAATGACAGACCGCTTTCTTTTCCTGCTTCACCAAATATCTTCGCTAATACATTTTGTTTCGCTTGCTCCGACATTCCCTTCATGGCTTCCGACACCATTCTGATGGCTTCCCATTTGGTCTTACCAGCTAACTCTTCGACACCAACGCCTATATCTTCTAATGCCTTTTTTTGACTTGGTGCCAATTCTGTAATGGCATCGCCCGCTCTTTTGATGGAGTCAATCACCTTATCAGCGTCTATACCGTCTTTCTCGGCTTTGGCCATAATGACCATAGCATCACTGGCGGATATACCCATATCTGATAATGCGCCGGAATATCTTTCCATATTTGACAGTAAATTACCCGACAGGTCGGCTCCACGCTTAAACCCTTCTTCAAGCAGATTGAAGTTTTCTTCATAACTGCCGCCAAACTGTTTTGTCATCGCATTCACTGATTTGGCTACTTCAACCGCATCCTGACTATACACATCCGCTATTTCACGGCTCTTATTGGTGTATTCCGTCAGCGCATCCCCTGTTAGGTCTGTTAATCTTTGAATCTCCGTTTTCTGATTAGTGTAACCAATTGTGAATTCTAATGATCTTGACAGCTTGTTCATTAACTCTAATGTCTGATTCACATGGAATGCCAGTTTGCCAAAAGAAGTAGTGCCGGTTTTACCGAGCTCTTTTATTTCGCTTTTAAAGTCCTGAACTTCGATGTTCGTTGCTGCGATGCTACGCTTCAGTTCTGTCACTTTTTTTTCTTGAGCCGAAAATTCAGCGCGCAGCTGCTCTTGCGCTTTCCCTGGATTACTCTGTGACAGCAACAAACCTATTTGCGTGAGTCCTTTCTCGGCAGAATTGAGTTCCTTTCTTAGCTGCTTTAACTTTTCTTTCGATTCTTCAAGAGCCAAACGAAGCTCAAGCTGTGATTTGCCTGCCGTCTCTTCCATCTTCCGATAAGAATTTGTGGCCCCGGCAATAGATGATATCATCTTCTTGATTGGCGTGGTGACCATGTCAACAAAATTTAATACCCAAGATGTCGTATTGTCTGCCATTTTATTTCTTACCGTATATTTTCACCGCCAAGGTGTAGAGAACTTCCTCCATGGTGTTTTTCAATATTCCCTGTTGTACTTCATTCTTCAATTGGCGCACATATACCCATTCCTGAAACCGTTGCGCCCAATCATCTTCTGATAGTTCATCAGGATTCAGGCCTAATTCTACACGAATTATCGCATTGATTTTTGCGTAGTCCGCTGAATCCTCATTCAGCGCATAGGCCTCTATTTTTTTTTAATGCGTGAATTAGCAGTACTTACCAGTTCGCCGATTTGTTTGATCAGTTGCATGTAAATCGCACCGTCGTGTTCGTATGCTTCCCTGTCGCCCTCAAGGACACAGCCTAACATTAACTTTTGCACAAGTGTTAAGTCCTTTTTTTGCTCTGCTTCCTGGACAGCAAATAAAACACTCTTATTCGGTCGTTTCACCAAATACGAGAATATATAGCCATCTTCGGTTTCAATCTCTATCTCAATCAAGTTGCGCATGCCGCCGACTTTTGCGGCATGATTCTCACGGATTGAATCATCCCAAGGCTTAATTAATTTTAAATTGTTTTCGGATTTTTTCATTGTGCTGTTGTTTTTTTTAAAAACCCGGAGCACACATACATGCTCCGGATAAAAATATTAGGAAAAAATTAAGTATCTAAACGATGTTCCACTCAATGTGAGAGCAGATTAGATCGGATTGATAAGCAAGAGACTTATCATTTTGATTGCCATCCACTCCTCGACCAACAAACTGCGCATTTCTGATTCTGTCACGCAGGATTCTGCCATCGGGAAGCGCGTACTCAACAGTGATGTCAAATGGTGCTATGTCGCTTAATCTCATTTTTGGTGGCAAGGCTGATTGTATTGCATCATACTCCTCCTTGATCATAGTGATGGACGCTTCCGCCACATAATTGCCACTGCCACGACCAATAGGGTATTTCCCAGCTCCATACACATTTTCGATCTCCTCAGAGTCGTTATAGCTCAGTGCTGTGATTCCTTCTACATCCCTGCCCATAATATTGCAGGTGATGTGATTCCAGCCCTGGATTTGTCCAAATTTATTGATAATTGTATCTGCTGCCATCTTAGTTGATTTGATTTGTTAAACCTAAATCGATTTCAAACTCATGCACAATACCGTCTGCTACGATTTGTGCTTTCCCAGTTACCGGACTTTCGTCGTTGACTATCTGCTTTGGATTGATGTAGAAATCAAAACCGCTGATTTCATCGTCAGCAATCATATTCTCCAAGGCTGAATTTACAAGCCCTTCCCAATAGCTGATGGTTGTCGAACGGATGAATCCTGTTTGCGGGTCTTTCTTCACCGTGCCTTTTACGACCGGAATCAACGCCTGACGAATGATTCGCGCCGCTTTGTTCCACACACGATTGTTCTCAATGTATGCGTAATCGCTTGTCTTCGCAATTGCAGTGGGTGAATTCTGAAAGTAAACACCTGCATAGCCTTCATAGCTGGCCGCATAGATGTATCCCTTATCGTTCAGCGCTTTTAAATCAACTTTTGAAAAGCTTTCTGCATCCTGTCCCGATGACAACAATGCGCTCAGCCAAAGTTTGCTTTCAGTAAGTGGATAATCCGCTCTTCCGCGCTTCAATCGTGGTTTGCGTTTGATGTCCACTGAGCCAATGTTTTCATTCACCCGGCGGGCTGCCAGCATTCCCAATGCGCTGCCCACTGCTGCATAATCATCATAATCGCCTTCGCCCATTTCACGAATGAAAGGATCTTGTGCTATTATTACCGAAACTTGTGGTGCGTTCTTTGCACGAAGGTCAGCCACAGTATTTGGCACGATGTCCGAATCTGTTTTGCCTTCCAAAATCACAAAATCAATAAAACGATTTTCAGCCGCTAAAGCATCGACTAAATTGGTCTGAATGTCTTCAATGTCCGTTGCTATGCTCGTTAAATCATCATCAAAGCCCACAAATCCAATTCCTTTGATCTCCTTGTTCGCCCGAATCGTTGGAAGGATTCCCGCGATGGAATCTTTCACAAGTGTGTCCTCTTGTTCCGGCTCCACACCGATCAAGAATACCGTTGCATCCGGTGCCAAACGGAAAATCTAACTAATATGATGGTGAGCCAGCAAGGAATTGTTTGCGTCATACGCAGGATCTACACCCAAGGCTTCGGCATCTGACGGCTGCAATAGTTTGACCGCTTCATTTTCGTTCAGGTTGAGCGAATTGAGCGGCATGCAGCTGACAAGTGCGAATACGCTGTCGGTGTTGTCGGAGCGGCGGCCAAGACCGCCCTCCAATCTATTAATATTAACTCCTTGTAACTGTGCCATTACTCTGCTGCAATTGTAAATGTTACTGTTCCAGATTTGTAGCCTGAATAAGCCGTTGCGGTGATGGTTACTTCACCTGTTTCGTGGAAACTGACAACCCCGTCTTCATCAACGGTTGCTTTTTCCTCGTCTGAACTTTCAAAATACACGCTTGTGTCAACTTGATCATTCGATGCCGGGTCGGGCGTGAATGTCAGTACAAGTTCTTTGCTGCCTTCAACGATCGCACCTGTAACGGCAGCAATGCTGATGGCGGTTGGACATTTGGCGATGTAATCCGCCAAAGCTTTCACCACCGTTTTTCTGTTTTTCCCGGATTCTTCTGCCGACTTGAATGAAGTGGCGTCTGTCAATGTCAAGGATTTGATGCCATTCACTATCGTGGCTACATTTCCATCTAAAAACTCAGGAGTTTCAGTCGCCGTGTCTGGCTCAGAAACTGTCTTGGTGTAAGTATATACACTCAAGCCGTTCATCTGTGCATGTAGGCTCGCTCTGTTTTTGTGCGCGAACATATATCCGTCCGAAGTCGCATAGACTTCCGTTACACCTTCGTTGTTGTCGAAGAAGGAAGTCGCTTTGTCTTTCAAGTCGCTAACCGCATATGTTTTTCTTTTTGCCATTTTTCTAAGTTTTAGGCCGCACCATCAACGATAGCAGCAATTCCTTCGCTTCTGAATGACACACCGATGAAGTGCAGGCGGAATCCAATGGTGGATTTTCTGTACTCCGGATTTTCCTTTGCATCACGCGCATAGCGTGTAACTGTTCCTCTTGCTTTTGCCGTACTTCTTTTGTGGAAGATGACAGAAGCAAATTTCCCATCGTCCAAAGACTCAAATGGAAGTTTCTCTTTGTTGTTATTGTACTTCGGCGGATAAGTGGCTTCATACACCTTGAATCCGTAGTAGTTATCAGCAATCGCACCTGTGGTGGTATTCTGATAGCGGGTTTTGAAGGTCAAATCCTCAATTAGCAAGTCGGCCACATGGTCGGGTGACAATACCAAGACTCTTCCTGATTTCGGGACTTTGGCGGTGTCTAATTTCTTTTTCATTTCGATTAAATCAGCTGCACTTAATCGCTTTCTCGCGCCATCTGTTTCCCCGGTGGTTGCTATAATAGGTGTGTCCGCAGAATGTTCGTCCGGTGCGATGGAGTATAACGCATGCTCAGCGGTTTTGTCCTCTAATGTTTCTCTGTGCTGAACCTGTACATCAGATGTTTTCTCATACGGCAATGCGTATAATTCGTCGTCTGTAACATCTGTGTTTTCAGTATCGTATTTATTCAACGCCAAAACTACTTGTCCGTCT
>JAQVKJ010000075.1 GCA_028694715.1 Weeksellaceae bacterium
CACTTTTCGACAGTTGGCACAAGCATGACCGGTAAAATCAATCATCACCGGTTTATTGACTTCCTTTGAATATTCTATGGCGTCATGTAAATCCAAAAAGATTGGAATTTGATGAGGACCATAGGTTTGTCCTTTCGCCAAACTGTTTTGTTCATTTTTTCCGTTCATTGCCATTTGAGCACTGCCCAGCAGGCCGTTGGGTGATTCTGCATAATGAACGGGCGGAGTAAATCCGGCAAGCAGTTTGACCGGAGCTCCCCACATACCGGGGATCATATAAACAACGAATGAAAAAATGAGGATAGCAAAGAAAAGCCTGCCTGTTCCGATTTTTGTTTCATCTGAATCCAACGACATTTTGAATCTGCCCAGCAAATAAAAACCAAGCAATCCAAAAATGGCAATCCAGATAGCAAGAAATGCTTCTCTACCCAATATTCCTGCTTGCCAAACCAAATCGGCGTTCGACAAGAATTTGAAAGCAAAGGCAAGTTCAATAAAACCCAAACTCACTTTGACAGTATTCATCCAGCCACCAGATTTTGGAAGCGAACTGATCCAACTCGGAAAAATCGCAAACAACACAAAAGGCAAAGCCAATGTAACTGAAAACCCGAGTGAACCAATAATCATTGCATAATAATTTCCGGTCAATGCAGCTTGTGTCGCAAGGCTGCCGATGATGGGAAGGGTACACGAAAAAGAAATAATTACCAGCGTAAAAGCCATGAAAAACATGCCCAAATATCCGCCTTTGTCTGCTTGTTTGTCAGTGTAATTTGCCCAGCTTGAAGGCAGCGCAATTTCAAAAGCGCCAAAAAATGAGATGGCAAAAAACACAAAGATTCCAAAGAAAAGCAAGTTGACCCATGGGTTGGTCGAAAATTCATTGAGTGCCGAAGGACCAAAAGCCCAAGTTACTACAGCTGCCAGAAAAACAAAAATGACCACAATGGATAAACCGTAAATTAAAGCTTTCTTTATTCCCTGTGCTCTGCTTTGTTTTTTTTGTTTGGTAAACAAGCTCACAGTTAACGGAATCATTGGGAAAACACAGGGCATAATGAGTGCAATCAGACCGCCCGAAACTCCCAGCAGGAAAACTTCCAGCAGACTTGTGCTACGAAGAGGTGTTCCCCTATTGTTGTCTTCTGAGGCTGTTACCACCGGAGTTGCAGCGATTTGAACACTGTCCTTTTCTTCGTTGACTGCCAGCTCAGTTTGTAAGCTGTCTGTGGCAGGAACTTCAGTTTGAGTTTCAACTGCTGTTTCTTGAGGTTCTGCCATTGCAACTTCCAATGGGGGGGCTTCGGTTTTTGGGGTGATTTTCATTGAAAACTCTCTCCAGTCGGGAGGGAGACATTTCTCAGCATCACAAACCTGACTCTCTGCAGTGAACTTTACGACGGTTTCATTAGAGTCTTTTAATTTTATTTTTTGCCTGAAAGTGACTTTGTTCTCATAGAGTTTTTCTTGCTGACCAAACAATTCGCTGTACCTGTCAATCAGTTTTCCGTCTTCTTTGGTATTTCCCAGCAATTCCACATTTGGATTGTCATTAAATTCAATAATAGCAGGTATCCCAATGCCGTCATCCGGATGTTGCTGTGAATAAATGTGCCAACCTTCATCAATTTTTGCATGTAGCAAAATTTCGTATTCGTTATTGCCCAACTCTTTGAGTTCGGTGCTCCATTTGACCGGGTCGAGTACCTGTGAAAATGCAATTGCAGGCAACAAGAGCCATATATACATTAACTTTTTGAACATAAGTAAATATTTAAGAATAATTGTGTGTGTTCTGTTATTTTAAATCTCTCATCCATTCTTTTACCAATCACATAAATAATTCGGTCGTCTTTGTCAGCCAAAACCCAAGCTCTTTCTTTGTCTGCCATAGAGTATTTTTCGTCTTTGAAAAATTTACTCAGTTTTTTGCTCCCTTTCATGCCAAGTGGCCGGAACATATCAGTTTGATTGGGTTTCCTCAGCCGAATTGGGAATTTAACCTTTTCAGCATCAAATGTTTCTGTGGCCGCCTCATCTTTATTGTCTGATTCAAGAACCTTCAAATATAAGGGTTTTTGAATTATTGCACCTCGATTTAACTCAATTTCAGTTGATTTGTCTTCAGTTTTAACAGCTGTGAGAATCAACTGTCCTCTGTTTTTAATCAGTCTGTGTGTTTTTGAGCTTATTTGCACATTATTGGAGGAACGAATCAGTTTGGCTACTTCAGCAGGGTATTCAAATCCGAATTCTGAAAACAAATAATACAGGTATGTCTCTGATGGTTCCAAAGATTGAATTTCAGCAATGTCCATCAGAATGTCTTCGTTGTCTTTTTTGAATATTTTGTTTCTGATTTTTTCTATGTGATTTGTTATTAATGATTTGTCGTTTTGAAGGAAATCAATGGTTTTTGCAAAATTTTTGAGATATTCAGGATGAATTTGGCTGAGAACCGGATGAATCAGATGCCTGATTTTGTTTCTTGCATAATCTGTTTCGACATTGCTTTCGTCCTCCTGCCAACGGATTTGATGTTGTTGTGCATAATTAAGAATTTCTTCTTTTGACCATGACAGCAGCGGCCTTAGCACATTATTTGTTTCTTGTCTGATGCCGAGCAAACCCTTCAGTCCACTGCCACGAGTCAGATTGATCAAAAAAGTTTCAAAGGAATCATCCAAATGATGAGCGGTGAGCAGCCAATCGAAGTCCCGTTCGGCCATCAACTCTCTAAACCAGCGGTATCTGAGTTCACGGGCTGCCATTTGGGTGGAATAATTACCGCTTTGTTTGAAAGCCTCCACATCAAATTTTTTGGTAAAAAATGGGATTTGGTGATTGATGCAATAGTTCCTGACGAATTCTTCATCTTCATCGGAAGATGTAGCTCTGAGTTGAAAATTGCAGTGGGCGGCAGAAAAATTCACTCCCGCTTTTCGCAACAATTCCGCAAGAGTCATACTGTCCACACCTCCGCTCAGCGCCAGCAATAAACGATGGTGGGCGAGTCCGGGATGGGCTTCGAGCAGATTCTGTGCTGACAGTGGGCGATGCTTCATTTAACAGCAAATTTAAACAATAAAAAAAAGTGTAAAAACTTTCAATTTACACTTTTATGGACTTTGCATTATTTTTAATTTACTATTGTCTGGGCAGAACCTGATGAATTTCGAAGTTAAACACAAAACTGTTGTCTCTGTACGAAGAGCCATCGAGTGTACCGTTCAGATATACCAAATCTCTTCCGTAGGCAGCCCTGGACGGAATGAGTATGGCTCCTTGGAAATTGTACAAATCACTTCCGTTGGTCATGGTGGATTTGAATTGTTTGAGTCCTTCCACAAATCCTTCAATGACAAAGTAAGATTCATTGATGCCGTTGTTGGCCATTTCTTCAGTGATTTCGGTGTAATAAAATGCCGGATCCCAAGCGGGAGTACCAGTAGAATAAATTGTATTGGTAAAATTGGCGGTGTATTTTTCATAGGCAGCTTCATTTTCGGCCAATTGTTCATAAGAAGCTTTGAAACGAACCGAGTTGAATGAAATCAACATGCTGTCTGTTTTGTTGTCAACTACCGACGGGCCTTCTGCCACAACGGATTCTCTTTTTACAATCCAAACACCGGAGGGCAGTTTCACTGCAGTGGACATCAATGTAGGATATTCATCGTCTTCTTCGTCATCTTCATCATATTTTTTAATCAATCCTCTTTCAGGATCAAAATAATGGTCTTCGAGATAATCTACCAATGCACGGTCATCCACTTCGTTCTGCTCTCCCTGAGGCAGCTCGTTGTTATCGTCGTCCCTCTTGCAGGCAGTCGATAGCAGACCAAAGATCAAGAGGCAAACGCCCAATTTCTTTATCATAAATTTAATTTTTAAATTGCGAAATTACAAAAATTAAATTCTTCTGTATAAATTTAAAGATGCGATTAGATAAATTTCTTTGGTGTGTCAGATATTTCAAAACCCGCAGCATTGCCGCCAATGAAATTAAGAAAAACAGGGTAAAGGTGAATGGTGAGATAGCCAAGTCATCAAGGGAAGTTAATCCTACGGATTTCATAACGGTCAGAAAAAATCAAATCGATTACAGTTTTGAAATTCTTCAGCTGCCCGATAGCCGTTTGGGTGCCAAATTGGTTTCTCTCTACATTGTGGACAAGACTCCAAAAGAAGAATTGGAAAAACTGGAGCTTAAAAAGCTCAGCAGAGATTATTATCGTGCGAAAGGCGAGGGGAGACCGACCAAAAAAGACAGGAGGGATTTGGATGATTTCATGTTGGGAGAAGAAGACGAATAATTTCATCTGTAATTTCCTGAATGGATTTGTTCTTTGTGTCCACCGTATTTTTCGCTTTTTCATAGAATTCTCTTCTTTCAAAAAGATGTTTTGCCACGAATTCTGAGAGTTGTTCTTCGTTGAGGTGGGCAAGGAGCGGTCTGTTTGTTTTTTCTTGACTCAATCTTTGCAAAAGCTCAGGGATGGGTGTTCTTAGGTAAATTGAATCCGTGTGTTGATTCAGTTGTTCTATGTTGTTGTAATATGCAGGTGTACCTCCGCCGGTGGCGAGCACAAAATTGTTCGAGCGTTCAAGAATTTCAGTCAAGGATTGTTTTTCGATTTTCCTGAATTTTATTTGTCCTAATTCTGTAAAAATTTTCACGATACTTTTGTTTTGGTTCGTTTCGATTTTCTGATCCAAATCGATGAACTCAAGTTGCAATGCTTCAGCAAGCTTTTCTCCTACGGTGGTTTTACCACTTCCCATGTATCCGAGCAATGAAATTTTCATATTCATCTTGTTTTGCAAAGATGCAAAAATTCTAATTTTCAAAGGTTTAAAAAGGGATGATAAAATTTTGGCTAAATTTTTATGAATAGCTCTTTGGAATTTAAAAAATATATATACATTTGCACCCCGTTACAACTATTCAAACGGATGACCTGGTAGCTCAGTTGGTAGAGCATAACACTTTTAATGTTAGGGTCCTTGGTTCGAGCCCCAGCCAGGTCACAAAAAGCGAATCAGAAATGATTCGCTTTTTGTTTTCTCAATATGGTTTGTATCATAGGAACCTTTTGAGATTTTGATTTGTGGACAAAAAAAAAGGAGAGGTTTTATCCTCTCCTTTTTGATATATGGTTTTGCTTACACTTATTCCAGATTGTAAGTTACCGGCAGTACAAAGATTAAGTCCACAGAAGAACCGTCGTTCAGCTTTGCAGGCTGAATGTCTCTTCCTCTGGCACTCATTCTTCGTGAGATGGCCTCCATGGCCTTTTCTGCCTCAGTGGCCAATTTTTTATTGATGCTTGAATTTCCTCCGTCCTGCGAAGTGATTTGTACAATTTTACCTGATTTGTTGATTACAAACTGTACTCTGGTCACCGCCCTGGAGTCACCTTGGTCGCTCATGACCTGTGCGAAATCCACCAATTGGTCGTTGAGTTCCAATGTGAGCTTTTGAGTCAAACATCTCTGAAGTGCATTTTTGTCGCCTTTGTGTTTTTCACAACCCGGAAAAATAGCCATTTCCTGCACCTGCCTTGTTGTATATTTTTTTGGTGGCGGAGGTGGTGGTGGAGCCGGTTTGTCTCCATCTCCACTTGCGGTGGGTTCTGATTTTCCTTTAACACCTGTAGAGGCTTCACCTTCCTTGTTCTCTGTACCGATTACCTTGTCTTTCATTTCATCGATTGAAGCCATAGGCTCTTCCTTGATTACATCTTTTTTTGGTTCTGGTACAACCACTCTGACCTCAGCGATTTCCGGCTCCGGTTCGGGTTCTGGTTCCGGTTCTGGTTCCGGTTCCGGTTCCTCTTCTTCCGGTATGTCGGGGATATCAACATCGGTGAGTGTAACATCTACAACTGTTATTTCCTTGTCTGATTTGGTGAAAACCACATTGTACAATACAATGACGAGTGTTGACAACAAAATGAAAGAAACACCAATTATGAATGATTTCAGAAGGTTTTTGGGCTGAGATTTTCTCAATTCATAGGCACCGTATTCCCGGTTCCTATTCTCAAATACTATATCATCAAGTGATTTAAAATTTTCTTCTGCCATTGTGCTCTTGTTTATTCATTATTTGAATCACTATCACTATTACTATCACTGTCACCGGAAGAAATACCATTTTTCTGCTGATATACACTCAGTTCATTGGGCGATGGATCAACAATCCCGTAACGGGTAGATTGTGTGATTTCCATTTCATCCAGTACATTCACAAGATTCTCATAGGTGGAATCATCAGTGGGTTTGATAATCACTGTAAATTTCTCTTCGTCTTTGGCTCTATGTCTTGCCGTCAATATGTCTGTTCTCAAACCTTCTTTTGAATAATCGGTTTCATTCAATGTTTCGGATGTTAGTTCAAGCTGGTCTTGTTGATGCCAATATAGTTTGTTTTCACCCCCGATGATAATAGAAATTGAGTTTGAAAGATCAATTTCAGGTCTTTCTGTATTTATTTCATCAGGCGGTGTTTTAGGCGGCATATTCAGTCCCATCACATTGGGTTTGCTGAAGGTGGTTGTAAACATA
>JAQVKJ010000076.1 GCA_028694715.1 Weeksellaceae bacterium
ATCTTTTCAGGCCGATCGAACACGGAGCCGATATAGTCATCCATTCTTTGACCAAATACATTTCGGGCAACGGAACCGCTTTGGGCGGAGTAATCATCGATGCAGGAAAATTTGACTGGAGCAACGGGAAATTTCCTGAATTTACCGAACCTTCACCCGGCTATCACGGTCTGGTTTATCATGAAGCGCTCGGAAATGCGGCATTTATCGCAAAAGTCAGAATCGAAGGTTTGAGAGATTTTGGAGGCGCACTGAGTCCTTTTAATTCATTTCAGATCATTCAGGGATTGGAAACATTGCCCATCCGAATTCAAAAACACAGTGAAAATGCACTCAAACTTGCCGAATGGCTCGAAAGCCGGGACGAGGTTGCTTGGGTGAATTATCCGGGATTGAAATCAAGCAGCTATTATGAGGCGGCTCAGCATTTTCTTCCCAACGGACAAAGCGGTTTAGTGACTTTTGGTCTGAAAGGAGGTTATGCCGCTGCCAAAAAAGTGGTGGATGAATCCAGATTGTTTTCACTGCTTGCCAACTTCGGTGATTCAAAATCGCTGATTATCCATCCCGCTTCGACCACCCATCAGCAGCTTTCAGAGGAAAGTAAGCAATCGACCGGCGTTACGCCTGATCTGATTCGACTGTCTGTAGGGCTCGAAGATGTGGAGGATTTGATTGCTGATTTGAGAAATGTATTTGAACAATTGGAAACACAGACAGATGGATCGTTTGAGAACGGTGACAGTCAGGAATTACAGGCTGTCTGACGGTAATTTTTATGATTTTGATTTGAGTTTTCAGCTTTTTGGACGCTCGCTCCATACTGCGCCGGTGGTGCTTGTCAATCATGCACTGACCGGAAACAGCAGGGCAGCCGGCCCGAAGGGCTTGTGGAAAGAACTGATTGGTGAAGGAAAAACAATTGGTTTGGAAAATTATACGGTGATTGCATTTGATGTGCCCGGAAACGGTTTTGGTTCCTGTCCGGTCAGACTGAATGCAGATTATCGACTGCTGAGCCTGAAAGTCATTGCGGATTTGTATTGGAAGGCGCTTAACAAACTGGAAATTCAACATTTGTTTGCTGCCATCGGCGGGAGTCTGGGCGGAAGCATTGCTTGGGAAATGGCTTTTCAAAAACCGGATTTGATAGAAAATCTGATTCCGGTTGCCTGCGGTCTGAAGGCTTCTGACTGGCTGATTGGTAACTTATTGGTTCAGGATGAAATTCTGAATCATTCAGAAAATCCGGTTGAAACGGCAAGAAAACATGCAATGCTTCTTTATCGGACACCGATTTCTTTTGATCTGAAATTCAATCGAAAATTTCAACCGGAAGAAAATCAATATGAGGTTGAAAGCTGGCTGAATTATCACGGCAAAGCATTGAAAAACCGTTTTTCATTGGATGCATACAAACTGATGAATCATCTGCTGAAAACCATCGGAGAGAATCTGACCGAAAAAGAAATTTTAAATTTTTCAAAAATCAGTCAGTCCAAAATCCATCTGGTTGCGGTCGAAACCGATTATATGTTTACAAAAGAAGAACAGAAGGAAATCTATCGACTGATCAGAAGAAATAAATACAATATCAGTTATCACGAGATTTCATCGGTCCACGGTCATGACGCATTTCTGATTGAATATGAACAGCTGTCTTCGATTTTGAAAGAAATTTTTTCAGCCGGAACTAAAACTTCTGAAATAAAGAAAACCAGGATGGCAGCACTGCATTCAGCATGAAAGAAAAAATTAAATTAAAAAACAGAAAAAATGAAAATCATCAAATTTGGAGGAAGATCGCTTGCGTCTGAGCAGGGTTTTGAGAACGCAATCCGGATTGTCCAGCATCAATCAAAGAATGAAAAAATTGCGGTGGTGGCTTCAGCCATTGGAGATACGACCGATACGCTTGAAAACATACTCGAAAAAGCAAAAAAACAAAACGGTTATGTCGTAGCATTTGAAGAATTCAAAAACCGGTCGTATCATTTGGGAACCGATCTGACAGAAGAATTTGGACTGCTTCAAAAACTGTTTGAAGGGGTTTCGTTGATTGCAGATTACAGTCCGAAAATCAGAGATCTGGTTTTGGCGCAGGGCGAGTTGATTTCGATCAAAGTCCTTTCGGGACAGCTCTCAAAAAGAAATATCAATGCGATACCGGTTGACAGCCGAAAGATTTTTCTTGCTAATGAAAATTACGGAAATGCGGTTGCGGATGAGCAAAAATCAGCACTCAAAACCAAAGAGCTGTTTTCAAAATTTGACAAAAAATCAATTCCGATTGTCAGCGGATTTATCGCATCGACCCAAAAAGGAGATACGGTGACGCTCGGCAGAAACGGCAGCAATTATTCTGCTGCGCTGCTTGCCAAATTTGTGAAAGCAAAAGAATTGCGTAATTACACACATGTGGACGGCATCTTTACAGCCAACCCGGATTGGGTGAGAAATTCCAGGAAAATCAATCGGCTGAGTTATGAAGATGCGAATGAGCTTGCAAATTTTGGTGCTTCGATTCTTCATCCAAAAACCATTCAGCCACTGGTTGAAAATAAAATTCCGATTCGGATTTTGAACACGCTGAAACCGGACGAAAAAGGAACATTGATTTCTGAAAAACCGACCCAAGTAGGAATTCGTTCGCTTTCGCTTCAATCGGATGTTGCACTGATTCAGCTAAACGGTCAGGGGCTGCTTGGGAAATCGGGAATCGACGGAAGGATTTTTGGCATTTTGGCAAAGGAAAATGTGAGTGTTGGTCTGATTGCACAGGGAACTTCCGAAAGAGGAATCGGTTTTATCGTTTCTGAAAAAGATGCCGAGAAAGCCGCCTATGCATTACAAAATGAATTTAAGAAGGATTTGGACAGCGGAGATGTCGATCGGATTTCGACTCGAAAAGACATTGCGGTCATTTCAATTGTCGGTCAGGATTTGAGTAGTTTTGACAAAGCTTATTCTGCTTTAGTCAAAAATAAAATCATTCCGATACTTTTCAGCAATGCGGTGACTGGAAAAAATGTCAGTCTGGTGGTAGAAAAAGAACAGTCAAAAAAAGCTTTGAATGTGATTCACGGACAGATTTTCGGTATTTCAAAAACGGTCAATCTGGTTTTGTTCGGACACGGAAATGTGGGCAATGCGCTGATCGGTCAGATTCTGGAGTCGGTTGAAAAAATTGAAAAAAAGAAAAATGTCAGGCTGAATATTTTTGGAATTGCAAATTCAAAAAAAATACTGCTGGACGAAAACGGAATTGGAAATGACTGGAAATCAAGAATTGAAATTGAAGGTAAAAATTACACTACAGAAGACATCATCTGCTTTTCGGACGAACATCATCTCGAAAATCTGATTGCGGTTGACAATACTGCTTCAAAAGCATTAACAGAAAATTATATCCGTCTAATAGAAAACGGTTTTGATTTGGTTTCATCAAACAAAATCGCAAATACGGTTGATTATGAATTTTACAAAAAACTGAGAGGAAGTTTGAAATCAAATCATAAGGAATATCTGTACGAAACCAATGTTGGTGCTGGTCTTCCGCTGATTGACACCATCAAACTGCTACATCTATCGGGTGAAAACATCACCAAGGTCAGAGGTGTTTTTTCGGGCAGTCTGAGTTATATTTTCAATCGTTTTTCAGAGGATGAAGTTGTTCTCAGCGAGATTTTGGATGATGCAATCAAACTCGGATATACAGAACCCGATCCGAGAGAGGATTTGTCAGGAAACGATGTTGGCCGGAAACTGCTTGTACTTGCCAGAGAACTGGATTTGAAAAATGAATGGGATGAAATCAGGATTCAGAATCTGATTCCAAAAGAATTGCAGCAGGTTTCGACCAAAGAATTTCTTGAGAAGAAGGAAGGGCTCGATTATTATTTTGGTCTTGTTAAAAAAAACCTTGAAGCGGGAATGGTATTGAGATATGTCGGTGAACTTTCGGGTGATCTGCAGCAGGAGAAAGGGCTGCTTGAAACCCGTCTGGTTGAAGTTCCGACCGACAGTGCGCTTGGTCAGCTGAAAGGTTCCGACAGTATTTTTGAAATTTATACCGAGAGTTACGGTGAGCATCCGATTGTGATTCAGGGTGCGGGTGCGGGGGCCTGTGTAACTGCAAGAGGTGTCTTTGGTGACATTCTCAGACTGGCTGACCGATAATGGATTAAAGATTCTGAAAATGGTTTTTGATTTAACAGTAATGTAACAAAAGAATCAGCAGAAAATCTTACCTTTGCAGCAAATTAATAAATAAAGAATTATCATCATGAAACAAATTTTTACATTGCTCTTTTTGAGTGTGTCAATGTTTTTAGGAGCTCAAAACATTCTTGATAATGGAAGTTTTGAGGATTGGACTGACGGAAAACCTGATTTTTGGTTCGGTTCCAAAACCAATATCGCCGGTTCTAATGTGGTGGAATCTTCTGACGCATTCGAAGGTTCAAAATCTGTAGCACTTATCAATACCGGTTCATCTCACAAAAGATTTACTACTCAGGGGTATGATTTGTCACAAAACACTTCTTACACTCTGACTTTCTATGTCAAAGGTGAGGGAGATGTGAGAAACGCATTTTATAATGGTAACGATGAGTCATCAGGACAAGGATATTCATCATACACCGATTATACCGCTGCAACTGGTAGCTGGGAGAAAATCACCTATGTGTTTGAGACCGGAGAAGATGTAACAGGCGTTCAGCTCATTATTTCTGTTAGAAATACCGGAGAAAGCGGCGTGTTGATTGATGATGCTGTTTTGGTAGAAGGTGGTGAAGTGGAAGTAACTGAAGTTGCTACCATAGCAGAGTTGAGGGCAGGTGAAACCGGAAGTGCAATTTACAAACTGACTGGGGAAGCTTTGCTGACCTATATGATTTCCAATAGAAACCAAAAATACATCCAAGACAACACTGCCGGTATCCTTATCGATGATGTTGCCGGGCGACTGGGCAATGATTTTACCATCGGTGACAAAATCACCAATATCACAGGTTCGTTGAGCCTGTACAACGGTTTGCTCCAATTCATACCGACTGAATCTGAATCAGATATTGTTTCTTCTGGGAACGATGTGAATTACCAAATCGTTAGTCTTGCTGATTACTTGGCCGACCCGGTTGCTTACGAAAGTGAATACATCGCCATCGATGGATTGACCATTTCAGATGCTGAAGGAGGTGATGGTACATTCCAGAACGGAAAAAGCTATCCGATGACCGACGGTACTCATGATGTGGAAGGAAGAACCCAGTTCTATGATATTCCGCTCATCGGTCAGCCCATTCCAGTCTCTACGACAGCTGTTATTGGATTTGGTGGAAGATTCAACGAAACCATTCAGGTTTTCCTGACAGATGTGACAGATCAGCTTGGAGTTTCTGATTTGAATGTCAGCAATGTGAAGATGACCACCGTGTGGAATTCAACTGCAGACTTTATGACCGAAGGCAAAACTGTAGTAGAAATCTACAATATGAACGGACAATTGGTACAAAGAAACAATGGAGTCAATAACTTTAGCATCAATGTTAGCAACCTTGCAAAAGGTATCTATGTAGTGAAAGTTACTGTTGATGGAAAAACCACTGTCAAAAAAGCGGTTAAGAAATAATCAGAACGACTGTTTTAATACAAAAATCCCGCTCAGCATTGAGCGGGATTTTTTTGTTGCGATCAAACCGTATTTTTTCTTCTTAGAATCATTCGGTCAAATGAATGTTTGCCCGGCCCGGTCAGTAGCAAAGCAACAAAAATACTTAGAAAAAGCAATGCCATTTCCTTGTCGCCAAAGTCGTGGGACTTGTGGTAAACGAAAAAAATGTAGCCCATGTTGATGACCAAAGGAATCAATGCAAATCTCGTAAACAAACCAAAGAATACGAAGGCACTGCAAACAAATTCAGCAAAGATGACAAGCCCGAAAGTCGCCGACATTCCTATCCCAAACGGGTCAATGAACTGTATGCTCTCTCCTGAAAATAATTTCTGGAATTTTCCAAGGCCATGCGAATAAAACATTGAACCAGCTGCAGAAAATCGCAAAATCAGAATCGCAAAATCCAGTCTTGTGTTATTTGTACCGGATGAAAATAAAAAACTTGATTTCATATAATTGATTTTTCAGTCAATAAAGATAGAATAAATCAATTGAAATTTCAGCCATTCAGAAATTCTATAACAAAATCATGGAAAGCATTGGGGTTTTCGGCATGCACCCAGTGACCGGCATTGGGTGCGGTTTTGATTTCTGCTTTTGGGAAGTGTTTGTAAATCAAATCAAAATCTTCAGGAAGTATGTAATCCGATTTTTCTCCTTTCAGAAAAAGCGTGGGTTTGTCAAATGTTCCGATGCTCATTTCGTGTTCAATCATTTCGTTGTACCATTGATTCAATACTTTGAGATTGAATCGGAAAGCGTATTTTCCACTGTTGGTGGAATGTACATTTTTCAACAAAAACTGACGAACAGAATATTCGGGAATGTATAGTTTCAATACCTCTTCCACTTCAGCTCGTTTGTTGATTTGGTCAAAATCCACTGAATTC
>JAQVKJ010000077.1 GCA_028694715.1 Weeksellaceae bacterium
ATCAAATAAATTCCATTTGAAATTCGCTTAAAACAACAGCAAAAGCGAGTTTCAGAAACCATTGAAATATTCTGCTTCATTCAAAATTTCTTTTTTAACTTTAGCCTATGACAACAGTTCCAAAAGAAGCATTGGTTTTTCTGGATAAATTAAAGAAAAACAACAACCGTGAATGGTTCAATGCACACAAAGAAGAATTCAAGACGCTGGAAACCCAAATGAAGGCTTTTTATCTGGAAGTTGAGAAACTGATGAAGAAGCATGATGATATTTCTGAATCAAAAGCGTACAGAATTTACAGAGACATTCGTTTTTCAAAAGACAAAGCCCCTTTCAAACATCATTTTGCAGCTTATTTCGGCAGACGAAAACCCGAATTGCGCGGCGGTTATTATCTGCATATCGAGCCGGGCGGAAATTCGATGATCGGTGCCGGATTTTGGAATCCGGTCAAAGACGATGTGGATCGTGTGAGAAAGGAATGGGAAACGGATGCGACAGAAATCAGAAAAATTCTTTCTGACAGGAATTTTATAAAAATATGGGGCAAAATGGAAGGCGAACAGCTGAAATCTTCACCCGCCGGATACAGCCGTGAAAATCCGAATATTGACCTGATCAATTACAAACAATGGCTTTTCAGACATTCATTTACAGACAAAGAAGTGCTTTCTCCGGATTTTGCAAAAAAGGTGGACAGCGGCTACAAAACCATTCGTCCATTTTTTGATTATATGTCAGAGGTATTGACCACAGATTTGAATGGAGTTTCGCTGATTTAAAAAAATTGAAATTTATTTCTCAACGACGTATTTTGACGTATTGGCGGCCTAATTTTGTATCACTAATTTATTCATAATAACAAAAAATTACCCAACCGACCTTTCATGCAAAACCCGGACTTTCATCAGAATTTTCGGGTTTTGCTGTTTACACAAAACAAATCTTTAACCAAGATCATAAATCTCCATAATGTCTTTGAGTTCTTTCTCCATATCGACTTTCAGGTCGATCAATTGACCTGAATGGATGTCGAAAACCCAGCCATGGACCATAATATGTCTATTTTTATATGCTTTTTGAACCGATGCAATTTTAATCAGATTGATGCATTGTTCTTTTACGTTTAATTCAACTAACCTGTTGTATCTCTTGTTTTCATCAGAGATAGAATTCAGTTCATCTTTGTGGATTCTGTACACATCACGGATATTTCTCAGCCATGGATTCAAAATCCCCAAATCTTTGGGTTGCATTGCTGCCTTGACACCTCCACAAAAATAATGTCCGCAGATAACTATGTGTTCCACATTCAGATGATTGACTGCAAAGTCAACCACAGAATTCATATTCAAATCCGTGCTGATGACCATGTTGGAAATATTTCTGTGGACGAAAACTTCTCCGGGATGGAGTCCCATCAGTTCTTCGGCGGTCACACGACTGTCTGAACACCCGATGAATAATACTTTTGGATCTTGACCTTTTGAAAGATTTTTAAAATATTCGGGGTCTTCATTTAATTTTTCTGAAACCCATCTCTTATTATTTTCAAAAATTTGATTGATATTCATATTTCAAATTTAGTACAAAAAACAAAGCCAACCTTTGAAGGCTGGCTTTATCTTTCATCTTTTATATTTTATTTTTCGTGCGAAATCTTTGCATGTAGATATTCTCTGTTCATTCTTGCAATACTTTCAAGTGTAATTCCTTTCGGACACTCCACTTCGCAGGCACCGGTATTGGTACAGTTTCCGAAACCTTCGGCGTCCATTTGCGCCACCATGTTTTCGGCTCTTCTTTTGGCTTCTACTCTACCTTGCGGCAAGAGTGCGAATTGTGAAATCTTGGCACTGACAAACAACATGGCTGAACCATTTTTGCAAGCAGCCACACATGCTCCACAGCCAATACAGGTCGCATTGTCAAAGGCAGCATCTGCATCTTCTTTGGGTACCGGAATCGCATTGGCGTCCACTGTGTTCCCGGAAGTTCCGACCGAAACAAATCCACCAGCCTGCTGGATTCGCTCAAAAGCCGAACGATCGACCACCAAATCTTTGATAACCGGAAAAGCCACCGAACGCCAAGGTTCCACATAAATGGTATCTCCATCTTTGAAGCTCCTCATGTGCAACTGACAGGTGGTGATGCCGGTGTCAGGTCCGTGCGGACGACCGTTGATGTACATTGAGCACATCCCGCAGATGCCTTCGCGACAGTCGTGGTCAAATGCCACCGGGTCTTTCTTCTCCTCTATCAGCTGCTCGTTCAGCTGATCTATCATTTCAAGAAACGAGCTGTCTGTGGAAACATCATTGAGTTTGTAAGTTTCCATTTTTCCTTTTGAAGCGGAGTTTTTTTGTCTCCAGATTTTCAAAGTGATGTTTATATTTTTTGACGCCATAATCTTGTATGTATGTGATTAGTGAATAGTTATTAGTAAATAGTAATTAGTTATTAGTTATTTTTTTTGAAAATGAATTGATCATTTTGGATTCTTCATTTATTAAATTAAGTATTTCGTTATATGATTCATCATCTGCAATAAATTCCAATTCTTTTGAAAGCAATAACTGGGTTTCAAGTTCATATAATGAGCCTCTTGATATATTTATAAAATGGTTGAATGATTTTTTCTTGTTTCTTCCGTATCCTTCGGTAATATTTGAAGGAATTGAAACCGAAGCTCTTTTGATTTGATTTGTCAAAGCGTAAGTTTCATCTTGTGGAAATGATTTTACTAATTTGTAAGTATCAATTACAATCTGAAAACCCTTCTGCCAAATCAGCAAATCTTTGTATGATTTAATTTCCGTCATAAGATTCTGTTTCTCTAATTTCTCATCACACTAATCTCACTAATTACTAATCACTAAATTACTAATCACTAAATTACTTATAACTCCTCTGTTTTAATTCTATGAATTTGAATTCCAATTCTTCTTTGTGCAATTGCTCTTGGCTAATGTCTGGTCCTTTGTATTCCCAAGCTGCCACATAAGCATATTCTTCGTCATTTCTCATTGCTTCGCCTTCGTCGGTTTCGTATTCGGTTCTCAAATGTCCACCGCAAGATTCGTTGCGGTGCAAGGCATCCATGGCAATCAATTGACCCAATTCCATAAAATCAGCCACACGACCTGCTTTTTCAAGTTCGAGATTAAATTCGTGTGCATCGCCCGGCACATAGACATCTTTCCAGAATTCTTCTCTGAGTGCAGCGATTTCTTTGATGGCTTCGCTCAATCCTTTTGCATTTCTTGCCATTCCAACCTTGTTCCACATGATGTGTCCGAGGGCTTTGTGGAAACTGTCCACCGAACGGGTTCCTTTGTTATTGATAAAGAAATTGATTCGTTCTTTCACAGCGTTTTCAGCTTCCTCAAACTCAGGTGTGTCGGTTGGAATTGCGCCGGTTCGTATGTCGTCAGCCAGATAATCGGCAATCGTGTAGGGCAATACAAAATAACCGTCACACAATCCCTGCATCAGCGCAGAAGCACCCAAACGGTTGGCTCCGTGGTCAGAGAAATTGGCTTCGCCCAATACATAACAACCTTTGATGGTACTCATCAGATTATAATCTACCCAAACGCCACCCATGGTATAGTGAATAGCCGGATAGATTTTCATCGGCGTTTCATAAGGATTTTCGTCTGTAATTTTTTGATACATCTGGAAAAGGTTTCCGTATTTTTCGGCTATCCATTCTTTTCCTAATTTTTCAATTTCCTCTTCCGTGGGATTGTGATTTCCTCTGGCAAAGGCGGTTTCTTTTCCTCGTTTTTTAATCTCGGTCGAGAAATCGAGGAAAACACCTTCTTTGGTATCATTGTTTACAATTCCAAAACCGGCATCACATCTTTCTTTTGCACCTCTCGAAGCCACATCGCGCGGAACCAAGTTTCCAAATGCGGGATATCTTCTTTCCAAATAATAATCCCTGTCTTCTTCAGGAATATCTTTGGCTTTTTTCTTTCCTTCACGGATGGCAACAGCGTCTTCAATCTTTTTAGGTACCCAGATTCTTCCGGAGTTTCTAAGAGATTCAGACATCAAAGTCAGTTTGGACTGGTTGGCTCCGTGTACAGGAATACAGGTCGGGTGGATTTGCACATAACATGGATTGGCAAAATAAGCCCCTTTCTTGTGGATTTTCCAAGCAGCTGTTGCATTGGAACCCATGGCGTTGGTCGATAAGTAATACACATTTCCGTAGCCACCTGATGCAATCACAACTGCGTGTGCGGAATGTCTTTCTATTTCTCCGGTCACTAAATTTCTGGCAATAATTCCTCTTGCTTTGCCGTCCACGATTACGAGTTCAAGCATCTCGTGGCGGTTGTACATCTGAATATGTCCCAAACCGATTTGGCGGTTCATGGCAGAATAAGCACCCAGGAGCAACTGCTGTCCGGTTTGTCCTTTGGCATAGAAAGTTCGACTTACCTGCACTCCTCCAAAAGAGCGGTTGTCCAAATAACCTCCGTATTCACGGGCAAAGGGAACGCCTTGTGCCACGCATTGGTCAATGATATTGGCTGATTCTTCTGCCAGACGATAGGAATTGGATTCTCTGGAACGATAGTCACCGCCTTTTACGGTATCATAAAACAATCGATAAACCGAGTCATTGTCACCTTTGTAATTTTTTGCTGCATTGATTCCTCCTTGCGCTGCAATAGAGTGCGCACGACGGGGTGAATCCTGAAAACAAAATGCTTTTACTTTATAGCCGAGTTCTGCCAGTGTGGCAGCAGCTGAACCTCCGGCCAGACCTGTTCCTACAACAATGATTTCTATTTTGTCTCGGTTATTGGGTGAAACCAATCTGAGATTGGATTTGTGGACGCTCCACATATCTTTTATATCTACACCTTTCGGTTCTTTTGATTCGAATGCATTCATATTACATTATACTTTTAAGGTAATGAAAAACAGCAATTATGATAAATCCCACCGGAACGATGATGGCAAACCATTTGGAAGCCGACTTGATGGTGGGCGTATATTTTTTGTTATTGAAACCCACAGATTGAAAAGACGATTGCGCACCGTGGAGCAAGTGCAACATCAGTAACACAAAGGCTACCACATAAGCGATTACCCTCGGAAGACTTGCGAATTTATGTTGCAATTCCGGAAAAAAGCGGTTGGGGTCGTTTTCTGCAAATTGGACATATTTCAGATTCATTTCCGGAAACCAGAAATCGATAAAATGCAATACAAAAAATGCCAGTATCACGCCGCCTGTAATCAGCATATTGCGCGACATCCAAGTCGAATTGGCCGATGCATTGTTCATTGCATATTTGACCGGTCTTGCTTTGTTGTTTTTGGCGGTCAGAATCATTGCCATCACAAAGTGATAAATGATGCCGAAGGTAAGTATGGGTTGCATGATGTACTGCACCATCCAGTTGTAACCCATAAATTCGGAAACCGAGTTGTAAGTGGTACCGCCATCGGGGAAGAGCGAAGTCAGATTCGCCACAAGGTGGATGATCAGAAAAATCATCAGAAACATGCCCGATAGCGCCATTGTAAATTTACGACCTATAGACGAGCCGAGTAAAGATTCTTTAGCCATAAGACGGATTATTAATTTTTGATGGAAACAAATTTAGAGAAGTTAACATTGTTTAACAATGAAAATTGTCAATCAAATCTGTGTTAACAATAGTTTAGAATAATTCAAAATAAAAAACCCCGATAATCTTTAGAAAATTCCGGGGTTTATTTTGGTCAAAGAAAATGGTTTATTTCTTTGTAATTGTCATGGTTGCATTTCCGGCTGCGGGAATGATTTGCACCATTTTTTCGGCCGATTTTGTTTTTGGATTGATCCACATGGTTGTTTTGTCAGCAGGATTTTCTACTGAAACTATTTCCACTTTGAAGCAATCGGCATTGTTTATTTTTTCGGTTCCGTTTACTTTCAGGCTCACTTGTTTGGACTTTGCAGTCATCACATCCGGTACAAGGAAGGAAAGTTCGTAGCCATCTTCGAGCGGTAGTCCGGCAATGAGCAAGTCATAGCCTGCTCCGTCGCTCAGGTATGCACCTTCCATTGGAATTTCAATGTTTTGTCCCATGGCGTTCATTGAAACTTTGTTTTTTTCAAATTTGATTGGAATCTGCATTCCCATTTGTTCAATGTCCCGTTTTACAGGCATAAATTCCGGTGTAAATTCAATTTCGTCCACCGAATTTCCCATTGCACCCGATGAACTGTCTTTGATCAACCAGTTGTTTTCTGATTTTGAAATCGTCCGGGTCATTTCCATCTCGATGCTTTGTCCTTGAACTTCTAATAGAATTCCGTAATTCGTTGTTCCTTCTTTTAATTCATTGCTGATTTTCGGCAAAACGGAAACTGCTTCCATTTTTTCGGCGGGTGTATAGGTTACCGTATTGATGTCCACGGTTATTTCTTCCAATCTATCGGCCACATCCTGCGGCATGTCTTTTTGATATCGACCGCCAATCACTTCTGAAAGGAATTTTTCAATTTCGGCAATCATTGCCATATTGTTTACTGGTTTTGCAAATCCATGTCCTTC
>JAQVKJ010000078.1 GCA_028694715.1 Weeksellaceae bacterium
AAGCTTGTTCGGCCAGATTTTGTACAAAAGTATTCAATCCTTCATCCAACCAACTCCATTGTCTCTCATCAGAATTGAGAATCATCGAAAAGAAATTGTGTCCCACTTCGTGAATCACTAATCCCACCAAGTTGTCAGCCATGTTCTGGTCATAACTGCCGTCCGCCCTGGCCCGTCCTCCATTGAAACATATCATCGGATATTCCATCCCCTGCCACTGAACACTGGCCGATACCGCTTTGGGATAAGGATAATCAAAGGTATAATGCGAATAAATTTTCAGTGTATGGGCCACCGCCTGTGTGGACAAATCCTTCCAGAGATTGCCGCCTTCCTTGGGGTAAATTGACTCCGCCATGACGATGGAATTTCCGATTTCAACCGCCATCGCATCCCACATATAAGTCCTCGAAGAAACCCAAGCAAAATCCCGTACATTCTCAGCTTCAAATCTCCAAGTCTTGGTCTTTCCTTTTGCACCTTCTTTCATTCGCTGTGCCGTCTCGGCTTCGGTCACAATCATCAAAGGACGCTCAAAATTAGATTTTGCTTTCTGGTATCTTTGGTATTGTTCGCTGCTCAGCACTTCCTTCATATTTGTCAATTCGCCGGTGGCATTCGGCAAATGATCGGCAGGCAAAGTAATATTCACCTTGAAATTCCCAAACTCCAAGGCATATTCTGAACGCTGCCAGTACGGCATGTTTTGCCAACCTTCCACATCGTTGTAAACTGCCAGCCTCGGATAAAACTGGGCCATCGCATATATGTTGCCGTCCTCCCTCGGCTCATAACCGTTGCGGTCGCTGACGATGAAATAATTCGGAACGCTGTAGGACCATTTGATTTTGAACACAAACTTTTCGCCCGCTCCTATGGCTTTGGGCGGAATCACACGCATCATGGTGCCGTTTATAAAATATGCCAAATCCTTATTGGAAGCATCTTTCACAAAATGAATTTCAAAACCACCGTCAAATTTATCCTCCATAAATCTTCTCGAAAATGCATCTACACTGACGGGATTCTCTGGCACACCTTGCTCGCGGTAGTGATGAAATGGTGAATCTTTTTTACGAAGATTCTGATCCATCGACAACCAAAGGTATTCCAGCGTATCTGGAGAATGATTGTGATAAGTTATCGTTTCTTCCCCGTTCAATTTGTGATTGACATCGTCTAATACCAAATCCATTTCATAATCCACCTGTTGCTGATAATAACCCGGACCCGGCGCTCCGGCTGCAGTTCTGAACTGATTGGGCGTGGGCAACAAATCATACATTTGATTGAAAGGATGATTCCCCTTGTGTCCCTGTGTGGTATTGTAATCCTGATTTTGACCAAAAACAAAAAGGGGAATCAACCCCAGACATATTAAAATACTGAATTTGTAGAACTTCATCTGTTAGTTATTTGGATAAATGTATAAAAATAGGTATAATTCTACAATTCCATCAACTTGGATTCTGTCTCCCTAAAAAATACGGTTCAATTCTATTCCGCCAAAATTGGCTGAGCTCATCATCAGAAAGACCTTTCCGCTTTTGTCAATGGATTCAAGAAAGTCCTTTAGCTCTTCAGAGGAAGTGAAGACCCGAAGGCTGGGGTCAGCAAATGCAGTTCTTATATCATCCGGCGAAATAGGCTCCATTCTTTTGATTTTCAATGCTTCGGGATTGTAATAGACGATTTTTTCATCCGCAGGACTGAGCGCACCTTTGTACTCTGTCAGAAATTTTGGATTCAAGCTCGAGTAGGTGTGCAGTTCCAGAAAGGCGATTAGCTTTTTATCGGGATACTGTTCCCTGACCGCTTGGGTAGTAGAAGTTACCTTGCTCGGTGCATGTGCAAAATCCTTGTATGCAATAAAATCAGGGCCGTGTTTGATGGGTTCAAGTCGTTTTGAAGCACCTTTAAAGGTTTGTATGGCCTCATAAAACTGTGGCTCAGAAATTCCCATTTCCTTGCAAATCAGTCTTGCTCCCTCCAAATTGTTCAGGTTGTGCCGGCCAAAAACTTCGAGTGCAATCTTGCGCTCACCGATGTCCAAATAGGTCAGTCCATCTACTATTTTATAAGTCGGTGTTGAATAAGGAATTTTTTTAATCTCATTGACTGACCCTTCCACCACTGATACAACATTCTCATCCTCTGAATTGTATATGACCGTGCCTTCTTTCTCAATGAGCTCAGTAAACAATTCAAACTGATGTACATAATTTTCAAAAGTCGGGAAAACATTGACATGGTCCCAGGCAATGCCGCTGATCAGCGCAGCGTGGGGGCGGTACAGCAAGATTTTTGGCCTTCTGTCAATGGCGGACGAAAGGTATTCGTCGCCTTCCATCAGCATATATTTGTTTTCATGGGTGAGTTTGACCATGACTTCAAATCCCTCCAACTGCGCACCTACCATATAATCCACATCCATTCCATGAAAATGGAGCACATGGAGTACCATAGAAGTAATGGTCGTTTTGCCGTGCGAACCCGCTATCACCACTCTGATTTTGTCCTTTGACTGTTCATACAGAAATTCGGGATAGGAGTAGATTTTCAAACCGAGTTCCTTTGCCCTGAGCATTTCGGGATTGTCACCATGTGCATGCATACCGAGTATGACCGCATCCAGCTCGTTGGTGATTTTTTCGGGAAACCAGCCCAAGGATTCTGGCAGCAGTCCTCTGTTTTTGAGCCGGGAGGCGGAGGGTTCAAAAATGGCGTCGTCAGAGCCGCTGATTTTGTATCCTTTTAGGTGAAGTGCGATGGCCAGATTGTGCATGGCACTGCCGCCTATCGCTATAAAATGAATTTTTTTCATTAGCTGAAAAAGTCTTGGGGTTCGTTGTCGAGCATGATTTCTTCTATCGGTTTTACTTTTAGAAATTCAGGTGATTGTTCTATGGCGTCCATGATTTTTTTCATAATGGCACTGGCATCGTCCTGTTCCCAGTCAATCTCTAAGGGCTCTTTGAATTTCATGGTGGGTTTTCCACCCATTTTTTTGATTTTCAAACCTTTTTTGTCAAATGCCCTTCTGAAACCGTCTATGACCACAGGAACCACAATCGGTTGGGTGGCCCTGATCAGGTGTGCAGTCCCTCTTCTTCCGGGGGCAAAAGCAGTGGTAGTCCCTTGTGGAAAGGTCACCACCCAGCCGTTCTCAAGTGCCTTTTGAATGTTCTTTATTTCGCTGATGTCCACCTGACGGTTTACATCCTTACCCCCGGCACGCCATGTCCGTTTTACGGTAATGGCTCCAGTGTATGCAAAAAGCTTGGTCAGGAAATTGTTTTTCATCGTTTCCTCGGCCGCTACATAGTAAAAATCGATTTTGGGATTCAGCAAATAAACCGGATTTTTGATGGTGTCTATAAAACCATTGTTCAAACTGCAAAAAACATGGTACATCGCAAATACATCCGCAAAATATGTCTGGTGGTTTGAAACAAAGAGTACATTGGTCTTGGGCAATTTCAATAAATTCTCTGTGCCGCTGATTTTGAGTTTGTTGTAGGCACTGTACCTGAAATAGGTCGCACCCCCCAAAATGAAAATCAAAGTCCTCTTCAGAAAATAAAGATAACCGAATGCATCTCTGTACACATTTTTTTTAACCACCTTCTGCTTTGACATTATCCCTCCATTTGTTTAAAAGTACAAATTTAAAGCATTTCCGTCAAATCGGCGAATTCGCTTAAAATCATTGCTGTCGCTCCCCAAATATACTCATTTTCACCCAAATCATAACCCGGGATTTCAACGCGATGCCCACCGAATTCCCTTTCAAAATTCAATGATTCAGCCCGCAAAAACGCACCCAAATCAAGGGGTACTACCTGCTGAACCTCGTATGACTGAATATCAAAATTGGGTACGCCTTTATAAAATCCAACAAACGGATACACCAGAAAATTGCTGGGAGGAATATACAACTCGGTCAGCTGAAGCGCTATTTCTATGTCCTCCTCATAAACGCCCAACTCTTCGCAGGTCTCACGAACTGCTGTCCGAGAAAGTTCTATGTCTTCCGGCTCAAATGCACCGCCCGGCAATGAAATCTGATTCGAGTGCACCCCTTGATAAATCTGACGAAGCGTGACAGGAAATTCAATGTCGCCATCATCGTTTTCATACAGCATAATCAACACCGCAGCCGCTCTCGGATTCGCCTTTTTGACCGATTCTATATCAAATCGGTCGCGGTAGGGCGGTGAAAGTTTCTGCTGAGATTCCCACCCGGGTAGCTCTCCTTCAAAATGGGTGAGCTTGTACTTTAATTCATCTATATAAAGGTCCATTACATTTTTTGAGTATAATAATTAAAATCTTTCATCACTGTTTCCACAAAATCCCAATCACCTTGTTCGCTCTTGACATCCATCACGGTTTCCAACCTTTTGCGCAACCGCTCAATCGTTTTGTAATCTCGCCTCTTTTTGGCTTGAGTCAGGGTGTCCTTGATGATTCTTGCGTCGTTGTCGCTCAACCGCATCACCTGACTGTATCTCGGTACATAATCCTCATGCAACTCTTCGAGTATGGTGATGTCAATCGACTGTTTTTCTTTTAACTTTAACACCGTAGTACCGGCAACTATGTCTCCGATCCTTTGCGAATTTTTGGTCCTGATGATGGAGATAAAAGCAACGAATCCACTGAACATAAACATCAACCAAGCGAACAAATACGCCAGCTCCTCACCGAATATCGGAATCAAAAACAACAACATGAACAGACCCGTCCAGAAATCCACGAACCGGAACACCCAACGAGTGAAATATTCCTGAAATCCGGCCCGGTAACCGTCCAATTTGACCACCTTGATGCCCAGAATCATCTTGCCAAAACTCTGTCCATTGAACAGCATTTCGGTCCATAGTGAATAAAAAAGTGCCGGCAACAACAAAATCAAATACAGAATTTCCATAAACACTGACAAATCAAATACAGCACCGCTGTCCTTGCTGTCTAAAATATCGAAATTCAGGCTCAGCACCGAAAAGAAAAAATAACTCACCACCCAGATGTAAACAAATATCAGAAACATATCTATCAAAAAGGCCACCAGACGGCGACCCACACCTGCATGGCTGATGTCCACATTTACATTGAGGGGAGTCTTGATTTTAATAAATTCCATACGGTACTATAATTTATTCCACGACTTATACAAAGAATATTTTTATATATTTGGACTGACGCAATCAGTACATTCAAAAATTATTCATCATTTGAGAGAAGCCGCTTTCATTCGACAAAATAAAGAAAAATGGTTGGAATTTGAAAAATCATTGTACAAATCTTCGGACAAAAGACCCGAAAGATTGGCGGAACTCTTTATTCAAATCAACAATGACCTGGCTTATGCACAGACCTATTACCCCAAAAGCAATGTCATCAGATACCTGAATGCATTGGCGGTGACCGCTTATCACAAAATTTATGGTCGGAGAGGAAGCAACAGGGGGTTCAAAAACTTCTGGACCTTTGAAGTCCCCATGATCTCATACAGGTACCGAAAATACTTTTACTTTTCATTCGCAGTGTTTTTTCTGATGATTGCCATCGGCGTTTTTTCAGCAATTTATGAACCCGAATTCGTGCGCTCCATACTCAGCGACGGCTATGTGGACATGACCGAAGAAAACATCAAAAACGGAGACCCACTGGCGGTGTACAACAACAACTCTTCCATCGGTAACTTCAACAGCTTCTTTTTTATTGCTTTCAACAACATAAGGGTCGGACTGACCGCATTTCTATACGGAATTTTTGGTGGTGTAGGTTCGCTTTATTTCATGCTGGTCAACGGTGTGATGGTGGGCAGTTTTCAATACATGTTCTATGAAAAAGGACATTTCTTTTTGTCGCTCAGAACCATCTGGATGCACGGCTCCATGGAAATGTTTGCCATGTGCATCGAAATCGCAGCTGGCATATTGTTGGGCACCAGTTATTTGTTCCCCGGCATACTTACCCGCAGACAAGCGTTTTATCAGAAAGGAAAAGCAGCACTCAAAATCGTCATCAGTACAATTCCTTTTACATTGACTGCCGCACTGATCGAAGGTTATCTGACACAATACGCCAAAGCCATGCCCATTGTATTCGCAGCAATGATTGTGCTGGGTTCCCTCGCTTTTATCTCATGGTATTACCTGATATATCCCATCAAGGTCTTTAGAAAAAGCCACCGTGATTTTTCTTATTTGCTAAATGAAATCGGCCATGAGAAAGATTAGTCTCCTCTTTTTTTCGATGCTGATTCTATCAGCCGTAGCCCCTGCACAAACCCATCCACCCAAGGCCGCAGAGGATGAATACTACGATGACGAACAGTATGTTTATGATGACGAATATGTAACTGTAACTGAAGAAATGGAAACCGTTCAAGCAAGAGAACATTTTGCTACGCCCGACCCTTCGGAAAGGGGAGAAACCCATTTCAACCCAAGGCACATCGACAAAGAATTCAAGGACAATTATAACGGAAAAAGATTCGATTATGATTGCGACTTCAAACAAATACCAAAGAAAGACAGCAATACACCCTCACTGAA
>JAQVKJ010000079.1 GCA_028694715.1 Weeksellaceae bacterium
GTACCTAATTAAAAGGAATGTCAAAACCGTCGGGATGGACGATGTAATTATTCTTGTTTATGAGTTTGCCGGTGCTGTCGTGCAGTTGCCAGGCGATTTGAACCATCCTCGGCCAGTTGTCTGTGTCGGTTGGCGGTGCATTAAAATTCTTTGGCAATCCGGTGGTTTCGGTGTCATAAATTAGGAACATTCCTGAAAATTTTGGTTATGATTTGAGTTTTGAAAGTTACGGATTTATATGCCAGATTGAAAGAGGAATTATCAACAATCCTTCAAAATAAATCTTATTCGTTTGCAGTCAGTCGGTTAAAATTCAAGCATCAAAAATGAATTTGCTCCGAATGATTTAATCATTGGTTCCTGAGCCAATCTGTTCGATATTATCATTCCGGCTTCTGATTCTTTCAAAATCACTAATTTTTACTACCCTTGTTTTGGACAGAGTATCGTGCCATCCAGCAGCCGAGAAGAGAAATGAAAACGCCTCGAACGGAATCATTCTGCATAGCGAGCGAACCAAATAAGTGTTGAATCCTGGTTCTTCTCCATTGAGGAGTACCACGCGTGTATTTGTGACATATTTCCCTATGGATCTGCCTTTGAGCAAATATTCTTGAAGTGAATACAATAACACATAAAAGACCAGCGAAAAGATGCTTGTAATGATAATTCCTTCTGTAGAAAATGAATTCAGAAGTCCAATGCTCCCGTAGTACATTATGATTTCAATAATGTTGTACACAATATTGATGACGATGCCGTCTATGATGAAGTTAGCGAATCTTCTACCGGGAGAAGCCAATGAGTATTCTACTGCTCTTGTGATATTGTCCATTTTTTATTTTAATATATCAGTGATTTGTGTTGTCATTGTCGGTTTCTAATTTTCGGTTGAGTTCTGCCTGAAATTCTTCCAGTACGGGTTTGACAGTGCTTTCTGGCAAATCGCTGATTCGTATGTACATCAGTCCGTCCACGGCGTCATTGAATTTTGGGTCCACATTGAATCCGATGATTCTGGCGTTTTGTTTGATGTATTTTTTGATAAGAACCGGAATTCTCAGAAGATTGGGTTCTATTTCGTCAATGATTTTATCGAGTTTATTTAAATCGGCCTCTGCAGCATAGAAAAAGAATTCCTTATCGGCGTCTTTGAGTTTGATTTTGAATTCTTTTTTGGGTCTGACAAACTGTGCAACATAAGGGTCGTAATAGTGAGATTTCATAAATTCAATCATCAGTGATTTTGAAAAATCTGAAAACTGATTGCTGATACTTACTCCACCGATGATGTATTTTTCTTCCGGATAACGGAGTGTTACATGCACTATTCCACGCCAGAGTAGGAACAAAGGCATTGGCTTTTGTTGATAGTGCGGGATGATAAATGCCCGTCCCATTTCTATACAACTTTTCAGGAACGGATACAGTTCTGGTTCTATGTGAAACAATTCATTCAGATAAAATCCGTTGACACCGTGTTTTTCATAAACCTCATGCCCGAGCGCCATCCTGTATGCGCCCACGATTTGCTTGGCAGCTTCGTCCCACAAAAACAAATGGTGATAATGGATGTCATACCGATCCAAATCAATTTCCTGATTGGTTCCTTCACCGGCTTCTCTGAAGGTAATTTCTCTGAGACGCCCGATTTCTCTCAGGATGTTCGGGATTTCTGCTGCGCAGGTGAAGTAACACTCATAATTGTTGTTTTTGAAGAGCAAAAGATCTTCGCTTTTTCTCAGTTCTATAATTTCCTGTTCAATGAGTTCTGGAGCTGTTGGCTCAATGATTTTTTTTGGCTTTCTGTTCCGGGTATTCATTGCAATGGTGGCCGGGATTTTCAAGGTTTCCATCAAGCGTGAACTGCGGTTGTAGTAATAGGAAAGCGAGTAAGTTTTTTTTCTGAGGAATTCAGTGAAATCTTTTGTTTCTTGAAATTCTGATTGTTGTTTTGGCAAAATCGGTTTGCCAATTCTGATTTGAATCGGCTTCAGTCGTGGTCTGATCATTTCTGAAGGGAGCAGTGCTGTCTGTAGGCTTGGGCTGAGTTTTGACAAACGATAAAACAGTGGGCTGTTTTTGGCATGAAAGTACATCGGGATGACTGGGACATTCAGTCTTTTTATTAACTTCATTACCGGTTCCTGCCATTCTCGGTCGGCGGTTTCTCCTTTTTCATTTTTGACCGAAACTTCACCTGCCGGAAAAATCCCGAGACTGTATCCTTCGCGGATGTGTTTGATGGCCTCTCTCATGCCCATCACACTGCTAAAGGCGTCTTTGCGGGTTTCAAAAGGATTCACTGCGATTACCATGGATTCGAGCGGTTCAATTTTTCTGAGGAGAAAATTCCCCATTACTTTGAAATTGGGTCTCTTTTTTCCGATGATGTGCATCATCAGAATGCCATCGAGTGCGCCCAATGGATGGTTGGAAACGATGACAAAAGGGCCCTCTTTGGGAATTCTTTTCAGGTCTTCTTCGTGGAGTTTATATTGAATGTTGAGCTCGTCCAGTAAGTATTCCAGGAAATCTTCAGCGTTTTTTTCATACCCACCTGAATAAAGCCGGTTAACGCTCGGAATTCCACTGATGACTTTAAAAAGCCAAGCGACTAAATAGCCGGGCGGACCGAATTTATTCAGACCCGATGCCTGAAAGATGTCTTTTGTGCTGATTAATTTTGCCACTTTTTAATGAGCTGTAATGTGTTTTTAATAATTTGCCTCAATAATTCTTCACCTTCACCCGGTTCAGGCACCGATTTGTTTTCGAAATTTCTGACTGTGTATAAACATACATCTTTTTCGCATTCAATCAGATATTCAGCTCTGATTTCATTCATGAATTCTTCGAGTCGCAAAAATTTATCTTCCACACAAAGTGAAAAAGTAATGGCAGAATTCTGCATCAAATTCACTTTGATTTTCAGGTGGTGGAGCAGGCTGCAAATCCTGCTGATTTTGTCTTCTGTAATGAATGAAAAATCGCGGGTGGTCAGTGTCAGCAGTTGCTGGTTTTTTTTGAGTATGTAACAGGGGACATCGGGGTCCATCGACATCCCGTTTTGAATGCGAGTTCCCTCTCCATGAGGATTTAGGAATGATTTCACAAAGAATGGGATTTCCTTTTGTTTGAGTGGTTGCAGAGTTTTTGGATGAATGACCGAGGCGCCATAGAAGGCGAGTTCAATCGCTTCTTGGTACGAAATACTTTTCAACAGTATCGGGTTTTCAAAATACCTTGGATCGGCGTTTAATACCCCTTCCACATCTTTCCAAATTGTCAAGTCCTCAGCATCCAAACAATGGGCAATGATGGCGGCAGAATAATCAGAACCTTCGCGTCCCAAAGTAGTGGTAAAATAATTGGAGTCGGAACCAATGAATCCTTGGGTGAGATAAAATTTTCCGGGGGTTAATTTCTCCAGATTTTTTTTGCTTTCGTTCATGTCCACCTTCGATTCGCGGTATGTGTCATCAGTTTTGATGTATTCACGAACATCCAACCATTGGTTTTCGATTCCTACCTGATTCAGGTAGTGGCTGACGATTTTGGTAGAAAGCAGCTCGCCGTAGGGAACGGTTTGGTCATACACAAAATCGTAATTGGGCGATTTGTTTTTTTGGAGAAATTGTGTCAATTCATCAAAAAGATCTTCAACTTCAGTAAAAACTTGGTGTCCGGATTCAAATAATTCACTGATTATATCGAGATGGAAATTGAGAATTTGGTTGAGTTTTTGTTGGTAATCAGAATTTTCAAAATAAAGTTTAATCCCCTCTTCAAAGGCATTGGTTGTCTTGCCCATGGCTGAAACCACCATGATTATATCATTGCAACCAACTGCTTCCAACACCTTTGCAGTGTTTTTTACGCCAGAAGCATCCTTGACCGATGCGCCTCCGAATTTGAATACTTTCATTTACAACAGTTACTCAAAAGTGACTGACAAAGATAAACATTGTTATCTTTCTATTTTTAAGAAAAAATGATTCTATAAATTTACGATATTTGTGTATTCTTATAAACAATCAAAAAATGGATTTGGAAAGAGACCATCAGACACTGGGTGAATTTATCATAGAAAGGCAAAAAGATTTTAAATATTCCTCAGGTGAACTGACTCGTTTGCTGAGTTCAATTAAACTTGCCTGCAAAATTGTGAACCAAAAAGTAAATCAAGCCGGACTGATGGACATTTTGGGGAAGTTCGGCAAGGAGAATGTCCAAGGTGAAGAACAGCAGAAGCTGGATGTGTTTGCCAATGCGGTCTTTATTAACACACTTTCGCAGAGAGAAGTGGTTTGTGGGATTGCTTCCGAGGAGAGCGAAGATTTTATCAGAATTGAAAATGCTCAGAATTCAGATAAAAGCAATTATGTGGTTTTGATTGATCCATTGGACGGTTCTTCCAACATAGATGTAAATGTTTCTGTGGGGACCATTTTTTCGATATACAGAAGAATCACCCCACAAGGCACCCCCGTACAACTCGAAGATTTTCTGCAAGCTGGTAACCAACAGGTGGCAGCAGGCTACATTGTTTACGGGAGTTCGACCATGTTGATTTACACCACCGGAAGAGGCACAAATGGTTTTACACTTAATCCACAAATCGGAACTTTTTATCTGTCTCATCCCAGTTTGAGGATTCCGGAAGACGGAAAGATTTATTCTATAAATGAAGGGAATTATGCCAGGTTTCCACAAGGGGTGAAGGATTACATCAAATATTGTCAGGCCGATGAGGGAGACCGACCTTACACCTCAAGATACATCGGTTCGCTTTGTGCGGATTTTCATAGAAACATGATAAAAGGCGGGATTTATATTTATCCGTCAGGAACCAAGAATCCGAACGGTAAACTCAGACTTTTGTACGAATGCAACCCCATGGCTTTCCTGGCTGAACAGGCTGGTGGCAAGGCCACCGACGGATTCAACAGAATCATGGACATTCAACCCCACTCACTGCACCAAAGAGTGCCTTTCTTCTGCGGTTCCAAAAACATGGTGGAAAAGGCAGAGGAATTTTTAAAGGCGAATACATAATATTAAACTGTGCAAATTCAGATGGTCAGGATGACATAAAACCCTTCGTGTCCTCTTAGATTCCAGACTGTGTTGTCTTCAAAAATCCAGTACTGTCCTTTGATTCCGGTGAGTATGCCTTCGTATTCTTTTTGTTTATTGAGATTGAGCGATTTGATTTTTTCGGGGTATTTCAATACCGGATAATTGAATTGATAAAGGGTATTGTCTGTAGAATAAAAAATCGATTCTTCTTCAGGTATATATATTTTGAACAAATCTTTTTGCGCAATCAAATCCACATCAGGCACCTCATTTTTGAGCATCCGCTGGTAATTGGTTTTGTCGGCCAGATGTTCTTTGAGTGCTACCTCAATCACTCCAGCCTGATAACGGTTTTCTGTCTCTGCCAAAACAATTGCACTCGTAGCACCTTGGTCGATCCAACGGGTAGGAATCTGAGAGACCCTGGTCACCCCGACTTTGACCTCAGAGGAAAGCGCCAGATAAGTGATGTGTGGCTGAAGCTCAAATTTCTTTTCCCATTCAAGGTCTCTTTTTTCAAGGCCGAGATGGGCAGTGGACAATTCTGGCCTGATGATGTTCTCATTGGCTTGTGGCAGTGTAAAAAAACAATTTTTGCAAAAACCCATTCTAAAAATTTCCTTGTCCAATCCACAGCCGAGACATTCGTTGTGGTCGTGGTAAATCCTTATTTTTTTGCCCAATTGGGCATTGACATCCAAAAAATCATTTTTTAAATTCAAATAATACTGAACCGGTTTTTTGTATTCGGTAATCATCTTTCTAATCTGGCCTTCTAAAATCATTGGTTTTGATTAAATTTGCAGTAAAATTACAAATTATTATGCCGGCGCAAGGACTGATAAATAAAGTAATGGAACTGCTGATGAGAAAGCGATTTCGGCAGGTAGAAAATTTCATCAAGTATCCGATTGAAACCCAGGAAAATATCTTGTTCAACAATTTGTCTGTCGCGCACAATACCGTTTACGGGAAGCTTTATGGGTTTGATGAAATCGATTCATATGAAAAATTCAACGCCCATGTGCCACTGGTTCGCTATGAAGATTTTGAACCTTTTATTGACCGGGCGAGAAAAGGAGAGCCAGACATCAGTTGGAAAGGGAAAATCAAATGGTTTGCCAAGTCGTCAGGAACCACCAATGCCAAAAGTAAATTCATCCCAATCAGTGAAGAATCACTGGAAGAATGTCATTACTCAGCCGGTAAAATGATGTTTGCCATATACTTGCACAATCATCCGGATACTGAAATTTTTAAAAACAAAAACCTTCGTTTGGGCGGAAGCAGCGAAATTTATCAAAAATATGACACCATTTTTGGTGATTTGTCGGCCATATTGATTGACAACCTTCCTTTCTATGCCGAACTGAGAAATTCGCCCAACAAACAAATTTCACTGATGAGCGAATGGGAAACCAAAATGAGCGCAATTTCCAATGCAGTGA
>JAQVKJ010000080.1 GCA_028694715.1 Weeksellaceae bacterium
GTTTTAATGGCTGATTTTATGTCGGTGGATTTTGTGTTGTTTGGCTCCATGTTTCTACTCGGTCTGGGTGGAAGTCTCCATTGTTTGGGCATGTGTGGACCTTTGGTCATGGCCGTGCCCTTTCCAAAGAAGCATAGAAATTCCGGTAGCAAGCTGCTCTATTTTTTTGGAAAAGCAATGGCATACGGTATCCTCGGAATCTTGATTGGTTTGCTCGGATTGAAGGCAATTTGGGGCGACTCCCAAAGATTTCTTTCTGTTCTGGCAGGCATACTGATTTTATTGATGGTGATTTTTCCCATCATAAAACCCAGAATCGGGAAGTTCTATTTCCATAAAAGCTTTCAATCCATTTTTCAAAAAATCAAACAACAACCCAGGTGGTATCATTTCTTTCAATTGGGTTTTTTGAACGGACTATTGCCCTGTGGCATGGTCTATATGGCAATGGCGGCCGCTCTGACCAGCGGGAGTCCCCTTGAAGGCTTCTTTGCAATGTTGTTTTTCGGGTTCGGTACTACCCCCATTCTTTGGCTGATTGCAGTTCTGAGAACCAATGTGAAAATTGATTTGAAAAAGAAACTCAAACCATTGACCATCACGCTTTCAGTCCTCGTTGGTGTATTGCTGATTCTTCGTGGTCTGAACCTTGGCATTCCGCACATCAGTCCCAAAATGGATACTTCACAGGAGATAGAATCCCACGGACATCACCATCATTCTCACTAAGAATCCAAAAAAATTATTCCTTCACGATTTTTTTTGTTTGTAATTGATTTTGGGTATGCACCTGAATCAGATAAACGCCCTTGGGCAGTTTTTGAGTCGGCAGTTGGATTTGGTTTTGATGAACATCGGAATGCTGCTCAATCAACTTGCCTGAAGCATCGAACAGCACAATTTGATCGATGGTTTCGCTGCTTTCTATATTCAAAAGCCCACGAACCGGGTTGGGATAAATTTTCAATCCGCTTTCCACATTCGTATCCTCGGTATTCAATACAGCACTACTAATTACGCAAACGATGTCTGAACCCGGGTTGGGAACGAAAGAATCCACGCTGAAATTCAAATCACTCACCAAAAAAGTGTGTTGTGCGTTGTTCAAATTAATTCTTTTGACGGTTTTTTGTCCAGCGGATCCTCTGAATTCAATTTCAAATGGCATATGAAAAAAAGGCACAGAACTGTGGGAACCGCTTTGCTGTATGTTGACGGTTACTTCGTTGCTGCCGAAGGATTTGTTGACATGAATGTCCATAACCGGATGGCCTTCACCGTAAATCCAGTCGTGAAAGTAGTCACCCCAATCGGTGTTGGTCTCTGCTTCCAGAAAGGCCCTGAGGCTTTCGGTATCGGCATAACCCCAAGAGAAATCCGGGTAGTCAAGAAAATTTTTGAGGGTTTGAAAAAACAGTTCGTCATCATTGAGCATATAGCGAATCAGGTGAACCACCATTGAGCCTTTTTTGTATGTCAGCCGACTATTGAAAGTCCTGCTTTCGCTTTCAGCATCAGGATTGTAAACCGAGCCGTCATACTGAACCGTTATGGTTTCTCTTCTATCTGTTTTCCAGTCGATGAAATCCTGTTCACCGTAATAATATTCTGTGAGCAGACCGGTGCAATAGTCTGCAAAGCCTTCATTGATCCAGATGTCGTGCCAAGTAGCACAAGTCACTTTGTTTCCAAACCACATGTGTGCCAGTTCGTGAACCACCAAATTAAATGTGAATTTTCCCACAAAACTCATTGTAGAATGTTCCATGCCGCCATTTCTGTTCCATTGTGCATGGCCGTACTTTTCGTTCTTGTAAGGGTATTCGCCAAACATTTCGCTCAGGACCAGCATATGTTCCGGTACCTGGTCCAGTTGTGAAGTCCAATTGGACATGGTTTCGGGATAGAGATAATTGATTATTGGAATGGTGGTTCCGCCGATCTCAACCGAATTGTTGTATTCTGCATAATTGGTTAGAGCAATTCCAACCAGATAAACGGGAATCGGATAATTGTGCTGCCAGTGGGTAACCGACATTCCGTTTCCGGCAGCTTCCACCGACTGAAGCAATCCGTTGGAGGCTACTTTGAATTCGGTGGGATGGGTCACATAAATGTCCATTTTATTGACTTTGTCTATCAAATCATCTTTGCAAACCCACCAGCTCGAACCATGCCAAGGCTCTGCAATGGTTTCTATTACAGGAACATTCGCGTGTTCTCCCAGCGTCAGACCTGTGGAAGTGGACGCATCGCCTGAAAAACTGATGGAAACAGAATCCAGTGTATTTTCTGGAATCAGTTCAGGCAACGGAATGTTCAGCACATCACCCGTACGGCTATAAGTGCTGATTGGATTATCGTGATAAGTAATGGACTGTATTTGCAGATTCTGTTTTGCATTGATTTTGAACAATGACAAATCAGCGGTGGTATTAAAATGAACGGTAGTGGTACCAGAAAATGCACTCTCGTAAGGGTTAAGATTCATCTCAAGTCTGTAGGAAAGTGGTTCATAATCGGTTTCCAACAATGTTCCTTCGGTTTGATTTTGACCGAATCCTTGTGAAATTGTCAGCAGAAAAAGGAGTAAAATGTATTTTCTCATCTTGATGAATTTGTAGGAAATTAAGTTTAAAAGTAAACAAATTGAATTGAAATCCAGACTGAACTTTGTAATTTAACTTTTCATCACCAAAAGAATGATATGTATATTAACTGAATGGATGATTCAATCAAAGAATTCGTTACTTTCTTTTCTTTTTCTTCTTTAGGTTCAGCATCGTTCCCGGTTTGGGTTGCTCTCCGATTTCCATTCGGTTTAACGAATAAAGCTTTTTGAGTTTTATTCCGTTTTTTTGTGCAATCAGGTACATATCATCACCTGGTTGAACTTTGTATGTATTCACGACACCTTTGTTTTTCTTTTTGTCGAAAAACACAAGTTGCCCCGCCCTGATTGTTCCATTGAGTGGAAGTTCATTGTATTCGGCCAATCTTTTTGGGCGGTGATTGTAAAGTTTTCCGATGCTTTTGAAAGTTTCATTTTCTCGTGCAATGACATAATTGACGCCCACAGGATGTTTTTTTACTCTTTGCACCGGACTCTCTGGACGGCTGTAGTCCACTGTTGATTCGATAGGGGTTTGGGATTCATCTATTTCATCCTGAATTGCTGCCGCAATCACATCTTCAATTGCCTCCTCTTGATAATTAGAAAGTGCGATGATGTCAGAAGGCCCGTATAGTTCAACCAACAATGCTTCAACCTGATTTGAACTAATTTTGTCAAACATGTTTAACTGATATTTTTCAATGCTCGAAATCAACAACTGTGGATACTTGGGGTTGGTTGCATAACCTGCTTTCTTTAGCCCGTTTGCCCAAGCCCGGTAATCGTGTATATCGAGTTTGAATAAATCTTTGTAGAATGGTCTTTCGGCCAGAAATTTAGAGTGATCTCTGTAGCTTTCCATCACCGAACCATAAGCCCTGAAACACTCGTTGGGTGCGTCATCGTTATGCCGAATGACCGGTCCGGTCCATTCCTTTTTGCATTTGATGCCGAAATGATTGTTGGCAATGTCCGCCAATCGGCTTTGTCCTCCGCCGGTTTCAAGGATGCCCTGCGATAGTGTGATACTGGCAGGAATTTTATACAATTCCATCTCTTCGACCGCCAGTTTTGCGTACTTTCTGATGTAATCAATATTCTTTGAATCCTGTGCAATCATCAGGGTCGATAAAAAGAAAACTACTAAAGCAACTGTCTTTTTCATCATTCAATTTCTGGTTGATTCTTTGATTTTAATTTTTGATTCATAGCCACAATTCCCTGTAAACCACCGGTGTGCACCGCAAGAATTTTGCTTCCTTCCACAAAATAATCATTCAGTATCATGTCTTCGATTCCAAACATCATTTTGGCGGTATAAACCGGATCCAAAGTTAAGCCGAATTTCCTTTTAAATTTGTTAATGAAATCAATAAGTTCAGGGTTCTGCTTCGCAAATCCTCCAAAATGATAACGATGAATCAACTCAAAATTGTCATTGTAAACATATTTTTTAATTTCTTCATATAAATATTCCGAATTTTTTAATGCCGGAAAACCGAGTATTTTCTGATGCTTTTTGGCGGAATTGATGATGCCTGCCAGCGTTCCGCCAGTACCCACCGCACAACAGATGTAATCAAATTCAAAAGTATGATTGCCCTGAATCTCTTCGCAACCCCTGACGGCGGCCGTATTGGTTCCGCCTTCTGGTAGGATGTAAACATTTCCAAATTCATTTTTCACTGCATCAAGAAATCCGCTTTCTGACTTTTGCCTGTATTTTTCTCTGCTGATAAACCTGAGTTCCATTCCACAGCTTTCAGCAAAGGTAAGCGTCGGATTCTGCACGATTTTCTCGGTAAGTTCATCTCCGCGAATAACGCCGATGGTCTTGAAACCAAATGCCCTTCCGGCTGCGGAAACTGCATGAATATGATTGGAGTATGCACCGCCAAAAGTGAGTATGGCTGAATAATTACCGTCTTCAAATGCTTTCAGATTGTATTTTAATTTTCTGTATTTATTACCCGAAATCAAAGGGTGAAGCAAATCCTCTCTCAATATATGAACTTCTGCCCCGTTACGGCTGTACAGGTATTGGACCGGGGATTGTATGTTGGGAAAATCAATCACAGATATTTGATAAATGACCAGAGTTTTCGATTTTTCAGGTAATCAAAATTCTTTTCGTTGGTGTAAGCTTCTCGTTCAAAACAAATATTGAAATATGCGGTATGCCTGTTTTTGTATTGAATCCATCGAATCAGAAACTCAATTCCGTACCATAAAAAAAAGGGCAACCACAGCATCTCCAATTGTTGTCTGAGATGTATTCGCTCATGAAACATTACAACCTTGTTTTCCTTCAGTAGTTTTTCTTTCAAAAACACGAAAGGATAAATCGTCAGTCCTCTGAATTTTTTTCTGAATAATTTTGGAAAAACCACTATAAACATAATACAAAAGTAAGGATTTTATTGGGTCAGATTGAGTCCGAATTCTTTGGCGAAATTATTCTGAGCATCGAGCAATTCATCGTTGATTTTCAGATAATTGTTTAGTTCTTTTTGAATTAACACCAAATGGGATGAATCAATTTTTTTTAATCTCTCTTCGGTATTGAGCAGATAAAAAATACTGTCGAGTTCTTCATTGTCAAAATAACTGACAGTATATGAATAATATTTAGCAGCCACATTCTTTAATTCCCCATTTCCTTTATAGTCCTCAGATTTTATGGCTTCTGTAAGTCCTAATTCCGCTTGCTCGATTAGCTTTTTTCTAAGTTCACCTATCTGTTTGTAGGAAGTATGTTCTTTAAATATTGTGTCTATATAGGCTTCGATCTGCAACTGAGGACGAATCAGTGCATCATTGTACTGCGATGCAGTTTCTCCACAACTACTCAGCCAAACCAAAGTTGACAACAAAATCAAACAAAAGGGATGTTTCATATCCAATGATTTCTTCAAATATAAAAAATTCCTGATTTACAAATCCAAGCAAGTCGGTTCAAACCTTTAATCCTACTTATTTTCCAATGCTTGATTCGATTTTTTTGGTTCAATTATTTTTATGAAATTTGGCTTAAAATAAAATGAATGGAGCTGAGAAAAGCCAATCTGAGTCGCTATATTCTTCCGCTTCGCGAGGGCGGGTCGCTACCGGCACTGGCTGAAGCCGACGACGGATTCAAGTATGTGGTCAAATTCAAAGGCTCGGGTCATCGTGAGAAGTCGGTCATTGCTGAACTTTTGGGTGGAGAAATTGCGAGAAAACTTGGTCTGAAAATTCCTGAAATCATTTTTCTCCATTTGGACGAAGCCTTTGGCAGAACAGAAGGCGATGAGGAAATTCAGGATTTACTCAAACTCAGTCAGGGAACCAATCTGGGCATACATTTTTTGTCAGGGGCGGTCAATTACGACCCCAATGTAATGAAAGTTGACAGCCAAACCGCTTCCAAAATCGTTTGGCTCGATGCCTTCATTACCAATGTGGACAGGACTTTCAAAAATACCAATATGCTGATGTGGCACAAAGAACTTTGGCTGATTGACCATGGTTCTTCTTTTTATTTTCATCACAGTTGGGACAACTGGGAAGCCAATGCATTGAGTGAATTTAAATTCATCAGCGACCATATTCTTTTGGCCGAAGCCGCCGAGCTCGAAAAAGCAGATGAAGAATTGCGGGTACTGATTACCGATGATTTTATCAGTAAATTGGTTGGACTAATCCCCGATGAGTGGCTGAATTTTGATTTGAGCCAAACACCAGCGGAGCTTAGAAAAGTTTATGCCGACTTTATGCGATTGAGAATTAAGAATACTGAGAATTTCGTTAAACAAGCTTTGGATGCAAGACAGAATCTTATATGAATATGCCGTGATTCGGATTTTCCCCAAAGTGGAAAGAGAGGAATTCATCAACGCCGGAATCCTGATTTTTTCAAAATCCGAGAA
>JAQVKJ010000081.1 GCA_028694715.1 Weeksellaceae bacterium
ATCATTGAAATCAGGCCACCCACGGCAAGTCCAATCAAAGTGGAAAGGAAAATATAGTTTTTGGGTATATAATAATAATCATCACCAAAGAAGTGCATTGACAATTTCTCGGGCAACATCCAGTCAATCAGAAAGTAAACAGAGATTGCGGTAATCCCGATGGCCGCCCAGTTGCCCAGATTCAGTGCGGATTGAACTTTTGGTTCGCGGGCATTGTTGTCTTTGATTTTTACAAGTGAGGCACCGATGATGGACGCAATAATTCCTACGCCTGCAATCATGATTGGAAGAAGAATCGGTCCCATTCCTCCAAATTTATCAGTAAAAGAGGGGTCAATGAATCTCGTGTCTCTGATTACATAATTACCCAAAACCATTGCTGCCAGCATAGTGGCGACATAAGAACCAAACAAGTCGGCGCCCATACCGGCCACATCACCCACATTGTCTCCCACATTGTCTGCTATGGTAGCGGGGTTCCTCGGGTCGTCCTCCGGAATTCCGGCTTCTACTTTACCTACTAAATCAGCACCTACATCGGCAGCTTTGGTATATATACCGCCACCCACACGGGCAAAAAGTGCGATGGATTCCGCTCCGACCGAGAATCCAGCGAGTGCTTCGAGTACAATGGTCATTTGATGTGTAAAATCTCCGGAGTCGGTGAGGAAGAATTTGGTGAAAATGATAAAAAACAATGAAAGCCCAAGCACTGCAAGACCGGCTACACCTAATCCCATTACGGTACCACCATTGAATGAAACAGCAAGAGCCTTAGGCAGGCTAGTCCTTGCTGCCTGAGTCGTGCGGGTATTGGCCGAGGTAGCGACCCTCATTCCGACATTGCCCGCCAGAGCTGAGAATACTGCACCCGTAATAAAGGCCGGAACAATCAGCCAGTGTGTGGTTTCTACATATTGTGAAAGTAGAAAAAGTGCAAACGAAGCTACAATCACATAAATGAAGAGCAGTCGATATTCTGCAGACAGGAACGCAAGTGCACCCTCTTGAATACTTTTAGAAATGCCTTGCATTTTTTCGTTGCCGGGGTCTTGCTTCTTTACCCACATATACTTATAAACCATTGTCAATAAACCTATAATTGCCAGTATTACAGGAATCCATAGAGCTAATTCTTTCATAATCTTTTACTGAATTTTAACAATTTGCAAATATAATACATTCAGTTCATTTGGAAAGGATTTAAAGACTTATTCGCACGGCTGTTTGAAATCATAAATTTCCGGAAGCACTTTTGTTCTATATAAAATCATTTGTGTGAATTTTTCTATAAACCCTTGTTTTGTATGTCTTTGTCAGGTTTCTTGGTCGCTTTGATTTTAAAAATAAGCGGTTAACTTCAGCCCGAATGTGAAGTAATTGATTTTTTCTTTAACACCTCCATCGTTGAAAATCTCATTTAGCACTTCATCGTCTTTGATTTCCTCGTTGAAAGTATAATAAATTACAGAATTGGAGTGATGGTAATCAACATAAGCACTCACGCCCAGCCCAGGATTAAATTTATAAGTTATTGAAGCTCCGTTTGTCCATCTGAAAGAATTGGAAGGCTTATAATTGGCTACTTGGTATTCATGATTGGGCAAATCGATTTGTTCATTTTTCACAAAAACTTTTCCGCTTGCAGCTGAGGAATATCCGGCAAGTGATTTCAACATCAGCTGCCAGTTATCAGAAAAATCATAAGCAAAATAAGGCCCCAGTCCATAATTTACAAATCCGAGCGACTGTGTGACAATTTCCAGATTTCCCCAATCAGGGTCGTCAAATTCCAGTTCAACCGAGTGGACCGGAAAGCTGGAAAGGCTCAGACTGCCACCAATGCCCCAATTGGGGCTGAAAAAATAGGCCCCTTCAATGCCGAGTTCAAAACCCCTTTCTTTGTCTTTGTCCAGTTTGGACTCTTTCAGAAAGTTGGTGGTAGCAAGCGCAGCACCGGCTTTCAGCGACAGAAAGGAAGGGTGCCCATTGCCTTCGATTTTTGAGAACATGCTCAAATTGTCTCCTTTGTTGCCATAAAATTTGTCCACAAAAAAATAAGCGAGTTCGGTAGATAAAATTCCGATACCCGCACCTGCCAGTACATCGGGTACCCAGTGCCGGTTGTTGAGATTTCTTCCAAATCCGGTAAATGTGGCCATGCTGTAACCAGCAATGCTGTATGCCGGATTTTTGATGCCATATTCTTTGTGCATAAAGGATGCATTGGTATAAGCATTGGCAGTATGCCCCGATGGGAATGAGTTTCTGGTGGAGCCGTCTGGTCGTTCTACTTTTGCGGTGTATTTGATTGAATTTACTATGATTGCCATGATGCCGAGGCTTGCTGCGTGTGAAACGGCCGATCTGCCGAGCTTATTTCTGCCTTTCACGCCCGAGAGTTTCAATCCATAGGTAGCCAAACCGGGTGCGTATTGTAGATAATCGTCAAAGCCGAAATGGTAATTTGGGATATATCGGTTTCTGATTTCTCTGATTTGTTCTTTTTCTCCCCAAGTCAAACCCGATGCAGTGAACAACAAAGCGGGTGCTATGGACATTTTGACTCCTTCTTTCTCAAAAAATCTTTTGGGTTCTTCGCTGAAGATGTTTTCAATCACCAGACTGTCATTGAGATTGGTTTGTTCACGGAGCTGTGCCTGTATATGGAAACAAACAGTACACAAGATAGGCAGTAAAGTTTTCTTCATACCAGTGAAGTTAAATGAAATTATGGGTTTGTAAATGTAATTGATTTTGTGACAAACTGCCAAATTTTCAGATTGATGTTGTTTGAAAATAAATTCAGAAACCAAACTCCAGTCCAACCGTAATCCCGAATTTCCGTGCATCGGGGAGTTTCAGATAACTTCCACGCCAGTTAAAATCTACCCTTAATGGGCGGAAGTTGCCCAAACCGATGTTCTCAATTCCAAAGCCGTATTCAAAATAAATTTTGTCATTGGGAGCAAAGTATTGTATGTCAGAACGGTTGATGCCAATGTTTTTGACCGAAATATCACCCCAAGCTGCTCGCAGAAAACCAAGTTCTCTGAGTTTTAATTTTTTAATGAGCGGAATTTTTCCGAGAATCCAACCATTGAAATGATGGTCCACAATCAATGTGGCATAAACATCTGTAATGAATTCATAATAATCCAATTGAGAGAATGTCCCGAAGATTTGCCCATAACTTTCGTTTCCGGGAATTACGCTCAGTAACGGCAGGGGTACGGTGCCGAAGGTTTTGCCGCTTTCAAAACTGATGACACTTCGCCCGAATGAACCGACCAAAATTGGTTGGGTGTATAACAATTGAATTTTATGGTAATTGAACTGACTGTTGAACAAACCGGGGAATCCTCTGGTGTATCTCAGCATAATGGACGGCGCATTGGTGGTGTGTTCAAAGCGGTCTATGCCGTATCTTGAAAATCTGGCTCCCGGACGGGCAATCAGAGAGAGGCTCACATTGGTGTCTATGGTGTTGTCGTCTTCGTATCCGTTCCATAAATAATTCAAATTAAACAAGTTCGGGTCAGCGGAGCGGGTGGTCTGATAATTTCCATCCAACCGAAGTGTGAAATTTTTGAAGGGTTCTATCGAGGTATATACATTCGTTTTGTTGATGTGGCTGAGTTTGTCGTTTTCTCCTTGTGAAATAATGGAGGAGGATGCAAAGCTGCGGGTCATGATTCCGTCGGAAGAAGTCAGCTGCACACCCAATTGTTCTATGTCTCTTTTTGTGCCAATGCCGAACTGAAAGCGATTGGTTTTATTGAGCATAAATCTTGCCTCTAACCCATATTTAAACTGCTGGTCTCTGAAACCGTATGCCAGATAAGCTGCCGTTCTCCACATATCGTTAGGTGTAAAATAAGTTCTTGCGCCAGCTCTCAGCCGCAATCCCTCTATTTTATTGTAACCAAAAGTTGAATACAAATCACCGATGTCGATTGTTTTTGCCACATTCCAATAACCCGAACCAATGATTTCTACACCTTTTACAAATCTCTGAAAACGAGGGACCTGTTGCAGGCTGTCCAACATTTCATAAATTCCGGTTTCTCGTGCCGATAAAGATTCTGGTCTTGCTTCTGTCCAGTAATCATCGTCTTTTTCATAGGCTCCCGAATGGTAGGGGTCATAATTCCGCGGATTATAAAATTCATCCTCCCGCAATTGACTGAAATCGAAATCCTCATAGAGTACAGTACGCATTGCAAACATTCCCTGTGAATCATCCTTATTATTGAGCAGACTCATGTCGAGAATTATATAATCCCGTTTGGGGTAAAAAACCGAATCATTGACAATTTCATATTGATGACTTACAAAAATATCTCGCACGAAGTTTACACCTATGGTTTTGGTACTTTGCATTACGATTTCTTTGACAGCATAGCCCGAAATTGTAATGTAGAAGTCGCCTTTAAATGTGTGTTCAGCGGTTCTCTTCGGAAAGTATTTGATTCTGTAACAGTCGATTCCGTCCAGATTGATGGTGTCTGTAAGTTCGTAATCATAAACCGCAAAACCGTCTCTTGCAATGGGGCTGACAAAATTGATGTTGAAGAAATTCAGTCGATTGTCGTAAATGTCATATTCCTTGTACAGGTTTTTGAGCGTCTGAATCATGATTTCATTGTCCTGAAATCCGGAATTCTTATTGGCCATCAAATCTTTTCTCAGCTTACTGTCGGGAATGTTTCTGCCATATACTTTGTATATAGATTCGTTGATAAACAGCGGCAGAAATGTTTTTCCGGTCACATCAGAGGTGTCTATGTTGTCAAAAATAAATTCCAAATCTTTAAAAACCCTTCGTTTCGTGAGGCTTGAGTCGATGTTGTTTAAATCAAATTCCAGTTTTTCGTATTCCTTGTATTCATATTGAGGGACGGCCTTCAGCCCATTTTTCTTTCGGTTTTCCCACACTTTCTGCATGATGGCGTAAGCCGGATTCTCTTTCTTTTTTTTGAATTTGGTTGTTTTGCCACTCAGGTTGGCGCCACCGAGTTCAATGGCCGTATTGGAATCCATTTCACCATTGGGAGTGAGAACTGCCAGGAATTGATATGTGACTTTTGTAGTGAGTTCGGTTTCAAAATAGTCATATCCATTGGCGGTAACTTCCAGAATTGAATCCGATTTTTCGGTTTCTAAATAGAAAGAACCGTCCGAATTGGTAGTGGTAAACACGGCAGCATTGGGCAATACCACATCTGCATTGGGGACAGGTTTTTGGGTTTCAGCATCAATCACCCTTCCCGAAACCTTGACCTGTGCGCTTGCAACAACAAGGCTCAGCAAGGAAATGAGTGTGATGAATAACTGAGTTTTTTTCATACGAAGAACCCCGATAAAGGCATTTCAATCCTTATCGTTTGAATGCCAAAGGAGAATATTTCAAGATTAATTTTTGTAAGTAACCGATTTCGCTGCTTTGATGACATCTTCAACACTGGGGAACCATTCCTCAAAAAGGTTGGCGGCATACGGAGCTGAAGTGTCTGGAGCAGTGATTCGCTTGATGGGTGCGTCCAAGTAATCGAATGCTTTTTGCTGTACCATATAAGTAATCTCTGTGGCAATGGAGCCATAGGGCCAAGATTCTTCAAGAACAACCAGACGATTGGTTTTTTTGACAGAATTAATGATGGTGTTGTAATCCATCGGACGCAAAGTTCTCAAGTCAATAATTTCTGCGCTGATGTTTTCTTTCTACAGCTGTTCAGCAGCAGCATAAGCTTGTTTGATGACTTTTCCGTATGAAACAATGGTCACATCGTTTCCTTCTCTTTTGATGTCTGCCACTCCAATTGGAATCAAGTATTCTTCATCCGGTATCTCCATTTTGTCTCCGTACATCTGCTCGGATTCCATAAAAATTACTGGGTCATTGTCTCTGATGGCAGATTTCAATAGTCCTTTGGCATCATAAGGATTTGACGGTACAACTACTTTCAGTCCGGGTGTATTCGCATACCAGTTATCAAAGGACTGCGAGTGTGTGGCTCCCAACTGACCGGCCGAACCGGTAGGACCTCTGAAAACTATCGGACAGTTGAACTGACCACCCGACATTTGATAGATTTTTGCAGCATTATTGATAATCTGATCAATGGCTACCAGCGAAAAATTAAAAGTCATGAATTCAATAATTGGTCGGCAACCGTTCATTGTGGAACCCACTCCGATTCCGGTAAATCCACCTTCAGAAATTGGAGTGTCTATAATTCTCTCAGGACCAAATTCGTCCAACATACCTTTTGATGCTTTGTATGCTCCGTTGTATTCCGCAACTTCCTCACCCATCAGGTACACAGACGGATCTCTTCTCATCTCTTCGCTCATTGCCTCTGCAATGACTTCTCTGAATGTCTTTACTGCCATAATTATCTGTACAAGCAAACAACATTACAAAGATTTGCTGAAAATTTGATTTTGATTTTCATTAAAGACATTCTACAGGAATTTC
>JAQVKJ010000082.1 GCA_028694715.1 Weeksellaceae bacterium
ACATTAAGTCCATTATTTCGGAAACTTTATTGCTAAGGCTATCGTCAAAATGAAAAATGCTTTCAGCAAAGATTACACTAACAATCGCAGGTTTATCGGTAAATGTTTGTAGTTGTGAATTGAAAATGGTTCTCAATTTATCACCTTCCGTATCATTTGGTTCGAACGAAATAGACTGAATACGATTTTTCATTTCGCTTTTGAAATACGCCAATAAGCTCAACAAAATTTCATTTTTACTTTTGAAATGTCGATATAATGCGGGTTCAGATAAACCAATGTCTTCGGCAAGTGTTTTAATGGTCAAATTCTGAATTCCAAATTTTGAAATCCTGTTTGTTGCTGCTTCCATTATCTCAATTTGTCTGTCTGTAAATTCTTGCATACTTCTAAAATTAAAAGTTAGTTAGTATTCACTTGCAAAGGTACGAATACTTTTGATATGTAAATAATGATTTAAAAAAAATGGATATGATTTTTCAGGAAATTGGCTGGCTGTTTTGGATGAAGTGTTGGGTGATGTGAAAGCCAAATATAAACAAATTAAAAATTTGAAAATCTCAGACATCCAACCTTAGAGAGGTGGATTGGCGCAGGGTTTAATTGTATTATCACTTGAAAATTCAATATGCACGGCATGGGATTCAAAATTCAAAAAGAAAGCTGCTCCACTTATTTTCGGTCAATAAATTCTTATTATCGGGTTTAAAATCTAAAATACTAAATTTCCAAAATCTGCTCAAAAAACTTAACTTTGCATGCCTTATCCGGAAAAAATGGAAGAAGATAAAAAACCACTGAATTTTATTGAACAAATCGTCGAAAATGATTTGGAAAACGGTTACAAACAAAGTCAATTGAGATTTCGTTTTCCGCCCGAACCCAATGGCTATCTGCATATCGGCCATGCCAAAGCGATATGCATTAATTTTGGTTTGGGTCAAAAGTACAATGCGCCGGTCTATCTTCGTTTCGACGATACCAATCCCGCCAAAGAGGAACAGGAATTCGTGGATTCCATTCGCGAAGATGTGAAATGGTTGGGTTTTCAATGGGCAGAAGAAAGGTTTGCTTCCGATTATTTTCAGCAGTTGTATGAATGGGCTGTCCAAATGATCAAGGACGGGAAAGCTTATGTGGATGAGCAGCCTTCTGAGTTGATCAATGAACAACGAAAAAATCCGGGAGAGCCGGGCATTGAAAGTCCATACAGAAATCGTCCAGTGGAAGAAAGTTTGGCCTTGTTTGAAAAAATGAAAAATGGCGAATTCTCCGAAGGAAGTCATGTGCTACGCGCCAAAGTGGATATGAATTCACCCAATATGAACATGCGCGACCCGGTGATGTACCGCGTTTTGAACAAGGAACACCACAGGACCGGCGACCAATGGAAAATCTATCCGATGTACGATTGGGCACACGGAGAATCCGACTATATTGAAGGAATTTCACACTCGCTGTGTTCATTGGAATTTGAGAACCACAGACCGCTTTATGAATGGTATTTGAAACAGGTGCAATTGCCCGATAAAGAATTGAAACCCAAGCAAAGAGAGTTCGCCCGCGGAAATGTGAGTTATATGATAACCAGCAAAAGAAAGTTGAAAACCTTGGTGGACGAAGGCGTGGTGAACGGCTGGGACGACCCGAGAATGCCCACGATTTCAGGTTTGAGAAGAAGAGGATATACGCCGGAATCCATTCGTGAATTTTGGGACAAAGCCGGTGTGGCAAAACGAGACAATCTGATTGACATATCGCTTTTGGAATTTTCTGTTCGTGATCACCTCAACAAGATTGCGCCAAGGGTGATGGCAGTCATTGACCCGGTGAAATTGGTGATTGAAAATTATCCTGAAAATCAAACCGAAACTTTGATTTTGGAAAACAATCCCGAAGATGAAAATGCAGGGGAAAGAGAAGTTCCGTTTACAAGAGAAATCTATATAGAAAGAAATGATTTCATGGAAGAAGCACCCAAAAAATTCTTCCGATTGTCGATTGGAAATGAAGTTCGACTGAAAGGTGCCTACATCATCAAAGCCACCCATGTTGAGAAAGATTCGGACGGAAATATCACTACCATTTTTGCAAGCTACGACCCGGATTCAAAATCGGGTTCCGGCTCCGAAGCCAGCATGAGAAAAGTCAAAGGAACGCTGCACTGGGTTTCTGCTACAGAAAATCTGCCGGTTGAAGTTCGTTTGTACGACCGCTTGTTTACGGTGGAATCGCCCGACGAAGCCGAAGACGGCAATTTCCTGCAATTCGTGAATCCGGATTCGATGAAAATCGTACATGGATTTGCCGAACCGGCATTGAAAAATGCCAAACCCGAAGACAAATTTCAGTTCCAGCGATTGGGGTATTTTACTTTGGACAGAGATTCAAAAGAAAATCACTATATTTTCAACAGAACCGTAACGCTGAGGGATACTTGGGCAAAGGTGCAGAAGAAATAATCGAATTCAATGTTCAGATACAAATCAAAAAGCCGAACTTACAAGGATAATCTGCGGATAGCTTCGCTATTGTCCTTTGTGGCGGGGATGGTCAATGTGGTAGGCTTCTTGGCCGTGGCGCAATTGACCACCAATGTCACCGGACATTTTGCGTTTTTTATTGAGGAAATTTATCAATTGGATGCTTGGCGCGGTTTGGTTTATTTTCTGTTTGTGTTTTTCTTTTTGTTCGGCTCGTTTTTCTCCAGCATATTGATTGAATGGATTTCGAGGGTGAACGAACGATTTGTATATGTGATTCCGGTTTTGATTGAAGCCGCCATCCTGTCATTCATAGCTTTTTACAGTGAAGAATTGTTTGAAAAAGACCCGAACATCATCGCTTATCTCTTGCTTTTTGCCATGGGATTGCAAAATGCTTTGGTGACGATTATTTCAAATTCAATTGTCAGAACAACCCATTTGACGGGCTTGTTCACCGATTTGGGAATAGAATTCTCGCAGTTGCTTTTTTATAAAACATCGAGCCACCGCAAAAAATTGATATCATCGATCAAGCTGAGATTTTTTATCATCGTGTTTTTTATATTCGGCGGCGTCATCAGTGGTTTGTTTTATTATCGTTTTGAATTGGAAATTCTTTATTTCTCGTCTTTGGTATTGATTTTCGGTTTGTTTTATGACCAAATCAGAGTCCGTTTGAATTTGTTGAGAAGAAACATCAAACATCATTTGTAATAGTTTTTAATGACGGCTTTGAATTAAACCTACAAATTCAGATTTCAACCTTGATTCTGCATCTGATGAGAAAGGGGAGTAGTCGCCGTCACCACAAATCTGATGAATTAACTTTCCGTTTTCAAAATAATTCCTAACTTCAAAGATTGTTGATTTGTCAAAGTCAAATGCTTCGGTGTCATTGTTTTCTTTCATTGCAATTGAGTCGTAATAGAAAGGTCGGTTGTATTTGAGCAATTTTTCATACACAAATGACAATTCATTGTCGTAAAGAAAATATTCACTCCAAAGCTGAAAAGTTTCACCGTAATGCCTGAGGGCAATTTTTTCCAATTGTTCTTTTTGGTAATAATATTTTGCCTCACCCCCTTCAGTGGTTTCCCAAACATCTTCAACCTCAATGGATGTCCAATTTGTAATTGAATTGATTCTTCTGAAATTTTCTCGTATCGGTTTTAATCTTTCTTGCAGACCAGTATTGATTTCCGCAACTTCCTGATTAAAAGCTTCTTTCAGATGAATACCATCCCCCCCCCCAATCTTATCAATCTTTTCAATCCCATCAATCTTATCCATCCCATCAATCCCATCAATCTCTTTACCACAAGCAATGATGGAAAAAAGTATCGCAAGCAAACTGCAATAGGACACTGTAATTTTCATTTAGAGGTGTTTATTCAATTATTCCCGAAGGATTTTCTCCATTTTCTTGCCTTTTGCCAGTTCATCCACCAATTTATCCAAATAACGGACTTGTTTAGTGAGCGGATTCACAATTTCTTCAATCCGGTAACCACAAATCACACCGGTAATCAGTTCGGCTTTGGGGTTCAGTTTGGACTGTGCAAAGAAATCTGCAAAATTCACTTTTTCGTCGATGAGTTGTTGAAGTTTTTTTTCGTCAAATCCGGTCAGCCATTCTATGACCTGCTTCAGTTCTTCTTGGGTTCTGCCTTTTTTCTCCACTTTTGTTACATAATGCGGGTACACCGATGCGAAGGTCATTTTGGCAATTCGTTCGATGTGTTCGGGTGTGGCTTTCATTGGTTTTATAATTTTTTTGCTTTCGCAGAATAATTCGTATTGACATTCTACTCCCTTGTCAGCAGCGGGTCTTTGACTGCGTCATTCGGAACGGTTGCTTGGAGCAGGTGAATACTAAAAGGTGTTTCTGTATTGTTATAATTCGGGAAAATGGGAGTGACAATGACTTTTGAACCTCTCACATCGGCTGGAAAAAAACCTTCGGGATAGGCTGTGCCGGAACCGGGTTGTTGCAGAAAGTCTTCTCCCGGAAATTTGGGAATGTATTCGGTAAAGGGTTGTGGGATGAAATTCCGCCAATTGTCCGCCAGTGTATCCGATTCAAATTTTCCGACATTCATATACCAATTGTTTCCTTCCAGATTTTTGACCACCCAAGCCTGATAGCTGAGACCGTTGTACTCCATACTGAGCGTAGTGGTTTTGTTTTCTCCGCTTCCTTTGAAGAACCAAATGCCGTTGGTGTCATAATTCCCTGCCTCTTCGGGTGGTACGGAAGCATTTTGAACGGTATAGGCGGCGGAAATTCTTTGTCCAAGAGTTTTGACACCATTTGTAGCCGTTGTATTGGTGGCAAGCTCTGCGGTGTTGCCATTAAAATTGCCCAACATCAAAACGAAATCAGAAGGAGCGCCCGAAGAATTCTCCACCGTAATTGCAAATGATTATGCATTGTTCAAATCGGCTGCGTCTATTTTTGTGAACCTCGCATAATTGTTGGCAATCGAATCATTGGTCAAGCGACCGGCCGAGACAAAGCTGCCGTCCACCAACAGCCATCCTCCATAGAAATAGCCTTCGGGCAAAGTGGGGAGTTGTATGTCGGTGATTTCCATCTGCCCGGTTTCGCTGATGATGTCGGTTTCGTTGCAGCCGTAGAGAAGGCTGAGCAAGAGAATGAATGCAATCAGATTTTTCATATTCTGTGAAGGGTTTACGGATACGAAATTAAGTGATTAATCTTTTACGCCAAAAAAATAGAGGCTTAATGTTTGCTAAAGTCCTCCGCAATTCACCCATAAAAAAATCTCTCTCAAATGTGATTGAAAGAGATTTTTGTGTCAATTGATTGGTGTTGAATTATTCGACCCTGTACCAGGTTTGGGTTCTTCCCAAAAGTGAAACGCCGAGGAATCCTCTTACTGACAGCGTATCAGAGTCTTTTAGGCTGATTTTACATTTGTATTGTTTCCCATTGTTCGGGTCGAGAATGTGGCCACCGCTCCATTCGCTTCCGTTTTTTTCAAGCCCCCACAAAATGACCATTCCGTTGATGGGCTTGTCTTTGTTGTCTCCGGAACAGTCGGTACATTTAGCGTCTTCTCTGCCAGGTGTTAGGATTTTCACCACTTTGCCCTGAAGTTTACCGCTTTTGGTTTCATAAATCTGTACGTAAGATTTTTCTTTTCCGGTTTTGTCGTCTATTGTTTTCCAGACCCCAATCGGTGACTGCGCATAGGCAATGAGTCCAAAAAGAAAGAAACCGCACACCAGGATTAATTTTTTCATAATTTCAAAATTTGATACGGACTAAATTAAAGTATTTTTTTGAAAACAACACCATGCCCGATAAAATTAGTTTCCTTTTGGGTCAGTCGTCCAAATGCGAAGAATTCAAATCTTTGTTATTCATAAGCTGCGAAGGCATTTTCAATGTGATTAATCAACCATTCTTTCCCTGATTTTTCAATGCTGATGATGTCAAAACGACATTCAAGTTCAATGTCGTTGGAAATGACAAATTGGTCTGCCCCACTGATGAGCATGTTTTTTTTCTTTCGGTTGACTGCCAGTTCGGGTTCCACCAATGGATTTTTTTTTCTTGCCTTGACCTCAACGATGGCGATTTGATTTTTGTCCGGAGTCAGCGCAATGATGTCGATTTCTGCTTTTAGATAGCGCCAATTTCTATGCAGGATTTCATATCCTTTTTCTTTCAAAAAGCGAACGGCTTCATTCTCAGCCTCTTTTCCGAAAAGCATGTGTTGGGCCATGTGGATTGATTTATTGTGTTCCAAAAAGTCTGTCTCCAGCATCACCTAATCCGGGGACTATATAGCTGTTTTGGTTGAGTCCCTCGTCGAGTGCAGCAAGATAAATAGGGATTTCAGGAAAACGGGAATGTACTTTTTCAATTCCTTCCGGACAACCTACAAGACAGGCCAAACGGATGGATTTTACTCC